>JBFFWJ010000089.1:0-9914 GCA_041570315.1 Longimicrobiales bacterium
CCTGCCGCGCTCCCCCGACGAGGTCCGGCGCGCGGGTGCCGTCTACGACGTGTCGACGTGCCGGGTCGCGTCCGACGGCCGCCGCCTCTCGGTCACCTTCCCGGGCCTGCGCCTCGGCTCCTTCCGGGGGGCTCTGGTGGTGTCGGTGCACGAGGGCACGAACCTGATCCGAGCCGAGGCGGTCGCGTCGACCGAGCTGCCCTCGGTGGCCTACAAGTACGACGTGGGGCTGGTCGGGCTCGACCTGGCCGAGGGGGGACGCGTGCGCTGGCGCGACGTCGCGCATCGGGACCAGGCCTACGGCCTGAGCGGACCCGCGAACGCCGACCCGGTGGTCCTGCGCGCGGCGAACCGCCTGGTCGTGGCGGAGACCCGGGGCGCCTCGATCGCGGCCTTCCCGCCTCCGCACACCTTCTTCTGGGCGCGCGAGGTCGAGATCAACGTCGGCTACAACTGGTACCGCAAGGACGACGAGGGCTCGTTCAGCATCGGCGTGCGCCAGGGCGAGCAGGAGGTCGTCGAGCGCTACCTGGCGAACTGGTCGCTGTACAGCGCGCCGCCGGGATCGGAGCAGCGCATGGCCGCGTACTTCTACCCCACGCTGGGCGACGCGTCCGACGCCTTCGCCGCGGCGCTGGCCTTCACCAACGGCGACGTGTACCGCCCGCTAGCCGGCTACAAGGTGATGGGCAGCCACTACCACACGAACCTGGGCCGCGAGCTGCAGGCCACGGGCAGCGTCGACGCGCGGCTCGCCGACTTCGAGGTGCTCCGCTCGGCGGGGCTCGACATCGTCGGGCCGGTCGACCGACCGCGCGAGGCGACCCAGCTCGAGGAGCTGCACTGGCTCTTCCGCGGCGCCGCGCGGCACTCCGACGACGACTTCGTCGTGATGCCCCAGATGGAGAACTCCAACCTGCTCGGGGGGCACTGGGACCTGCTGTTCTCGCATCCCGTGTACTCCGTCGACGAGCGCGCGCCCGGCACGCCGCTGGTGACCGAGCACCCGGAATACGGCCGCGTCTACAACGTGGGCTCGGCCGAGGACATGATCGCGATGATCGAGGCCGAGGACATGCTCGTCTTCATGCCGCACCCGCGCACCAAGGGGTCGACCGGATACCCGGACGCGATCGCCGAGACCCCGCAGTTCCTGAGCGACTGGTACCGGGGTGTGGGGTGGCGGTGGGGCATGGGGTCCGATCTGTCGGAGCGCCGCCTCTCCGACTACCGCGTCATCCCCCTGCTCGACGACATGAACAACTGGCTCGCCGCCACCGGGCTCCGGCCCAAGGGGCTGCTCGCGATCACCGAGACGTACTTCAAGGCGCCCGGCGACGACGTGTACGCGAACGGCCCGGTCACCTACCTCCCCATGGAGGCGCTCCCGCGGCCCGGCGACTACGCCCCGATCGTCGACGCGCTGCGCGAGGGGGACTACTTCGTCTCGTCCGGTGAGGTGCTGATCCCCTCCCACCACTACGAGGGCGCGGGCGCGGACCGGACGCTGGTCGCGGACGTGGAGTGGACCTTCCCGCTCGACTTCGTCGAGGTCGTGGCGGGGGACGGGGAGCGGACGAGGACGTGGACGGTCGCGGCGAAGGACCTCCCGGCCTTCGGCCGCCACACCTTCCGGATTCCCTTCGACGCGGGCGGACAGGCCTGGGTGCGCTTCGCGGCCTGGGACTCGGCCGGGAACGGCGCGATGACCATGCCGGTGCGGCTCGAGCGCTGAGGAGGGCGGCCCGGGATCGTACGCCGGAAGGGGTGCAGCGCGCGGACGGCCCCCGTGGTCGGCCCCGTGGTCGGCCCCTTGCTCGGCCGCCTGATCGGGCATCCCGACCACGGGCCTGCGTTTGACACCCCCGCCCGCCCGATCCAGAATCGCGGATGCGGCGCTCGGCGCCGCGGGTCGGTCGGGGCGCCGCGCCCGCCGGGCCCACACCCGGAGCACGCCACCCGGCTCGGTGTCCTGGCTCCGTCCGACGAAACCGGAGGGTCGATGAGACGCGTCCCGCTCGCCACCGTGGCGGCCCTGCTCGGCAGGGCCCCGATCCTGCTCGCAGGTACCGTCCTGCTCGCCCTTCCCTCGGCCGCGTCCGCCACCTGGTCGATCATCGCCATCGACCGCAACACCGGGCGCGTGGTCATCTCCTCGGCGACGTGCGCGGCGACGGCACCCGACCAGCTCAAGCTCCTGCAGGCGATCGTGGTGCCGGGCGTCGGCGTCGCCGCCGCCCAGGCCGGCGTGGACCGCACGCACGAGAACCAGAAGCTGATCTTTCGCGAGCTGCAGCGCGGCACCTACCCCGTGCGCATCATCCGGATGCTCGAGGAGGACCCGGACATCGAGCGCCGGCAGTTCGGGATCATCGACATCCAGGGCCGCACGGCGGGCCGCTCGGGCGCGCGCAACGGGGCCGTGTCGATGGACCTCCAGGGAGAGTCCGACGACGGCATCATCTGGTCGGTGCAGGGCAACATCATCGCGACCGAGGAGGCCCTCACCGCGGCCGCCACGATCATGCAGCACGGCCCCGGGGACATCGTCGACCGCGTGATGCTGGCGATGGAGGTCGCCGACGCCCGCGGCGGGGACGTGCGCTGCACGTGCGAGCGCGAGCCGCTTCCCGACGGCGCCCCCTGCAACGGCAAGACGGCCCACGTCTCGTACCTTCTCGCCGCGGACCCCGACGATCCGCTGGGCGAGTACGCGCCGGACCACCCCGAGAGCCTCCAGGCCCCCTACAACGACGGCGACTACTTCCTCTACCTGATGGTGGTCCCGTCGAACACGCTCCCGACCGAGGACGCCAACCCCGTGCGCACGCTCCGCATGCGCTACGACGCGTGGAAGGTCGAGAACGGGCTGATGCCCCCGCCCCAGCGCTGAGCTCCCCCTCCTCCGATCCGAGAGCGAGCACATGAAGCCGTCCACCCGGTCTCTCCCCGTCGTCGTCGGGCTCGCCGCGACCGCCTCGCTCGCGCTCGGCTGCGTGCCGGCCGCGGCCCAGAGCGCGGTCTCCTACCGCCCGGTCACCCAGGATCGGCTCGAGCGCCCCGAGCCCGAGAACTGGCTGAGCTACCGGGGCAACTACGCAGGGTGGGGCTACAGCCCCCTCGACCAGATCACGACGGCGAACGTGGCGGGGCTGCGGCCCGCGTGGACCTTCTCGACGGGCGTGCTCGGCGGGCACGAGTCCCCGCCGATCGTCAACGACGGGGTCATGTACGTCACCACGCCGGGCAACCGGCTCATCGCGCTCGACGCGCGGCGGGGCGATCTGCTGTGGCTCTACGAGCACGAGCTGCCCGACGGCCTCGTCGCGATCCACAACACGAACCGCGGCGTCGCGCTGTATGGCGACAAGGTCTACATGGCCACGCTCGACGCCCGGGTGGTCGCCCTCGACGCGCTCACCGGCGAGGTCGCGTGGGACCGGTCGGTGGAGGACAACGCCACCGGGTACTACATGACGATCGCGCCCCTCGCCGCCGAGGGGAGGATCATGGTCGGCGTGTCCGGCGGCGAGCTCGGCATCCGCGGCTTCGTGGTCGCGCTGGACGCCGAGACGGGCGAGGAGGTGTGGCGGACGTTCACGATTCCCGCGCCGGGCGAGCCGGGCAACGACACCTGGCCCGGCGAGACGTGGCGGACCGGCGGCGCTCCCGTCTGGCTCCCCGGGCACTACGACCCCGAGCTCGGGCTCACCTACTGGGGAACGGGCAATCCCGGCCCCTGGATCGGGGACCAGCGCGACGGCGACAACCTGTACACGAACTCGGTCCTCGCGCTCGACGTGGAGACGGGCCGGATCGAGGGCTACCACCAGTACCACTGGAACGGGTCGTGGGACTGGGACGAGGTCTCGACCCCGCTCCTCTTCGACGTGACGCGCGAGGGGCGCACCTTCCCCGCGCTCGTGCACCCGGGCCGCAACGGCTACCTCTGGCTGCTCGAGCGCGGCGCGGACGGCATCGGCTTCGTGGACGCGCAGCCCTACGTCTACCAGAACGTCTTCTCGAGCATCGACCCCGGCAGCGGGCGGCCGAGCTACCATCCGGATCGCAAGCCCTTCACGGGCGGGGTCACGAGCTTCTGCCCGTCGCTGTGGGGCGGCAAGGACTGGCCCCCGGCAGCCTACAATCCCGGCACCGGCCTCCTGTACATCCCCGCCAACGACAACCACTGCGGCGTGATGGAGGGGCTCGAGGTCGAGTACGTGCCCGGCCGTGGCTACACCGGGGTCGACTCCGAGATGACGGTCCCGGCGGGCGCCGACCACATCGGAGAGCTCCAGGCCTGGGACATGGACGCGGGCCGAGAGGTGTGGACGGTGGAGTTTCCCATGCACAACTGGGGCCCGGTGCTCACGACCGCGGGCGACCTCGTCTTCATGGGAGGCACCCCGGACCGGCAGTTCCGCGCATACGATGCGCGAACGGGCGACGAGCTGTGGAGCCAGCGGCTCAACTCCGGGGCGATCGGCGTGCCCGTGAGCTACGCCATCGACGGCGTGCAGTACGTGGCCGTGCAGGCGGGGTGGGGCGTGGATCCGGTCGGTATGGGGCGTCGGATCGACTCGGCCCGCGGGACCTTCACGTACGTGCCGCAGGGTGGCGTGGTCTGGGTGTTCGCCCTGGAGCGCTGACGAGAGGAGGAGGAAGCGGAGCGGGGCGGCGCGGCGAGCCCCGGCGCCGGTGAATCGGGCGTCCTCACATCAAGCCGCCGATCACGCGCGCCTGTGCTCGGACGGTGGAGGAGGAGAAGAACGCCAAGAGCGGGATCTCGACCCCGAACTCCTCCCTGGCCCGCAAGATGAGCTGGGTCGCGGTCACGGAGTCGCCGCCCGCATCGAGGAAGTCGTCGTCGAGGCCGACCTCCTCGACGCCCAGGGTGCTCTTCCACAGGGCGGTCAGCCGGGCCACGAGGTCGGCGCGCGGCTCTTCGCCGAGCCCGGCTGGCGTCGGCCCGCCCGGTCTCCCGGGAGGCACCGAGCTCAGGCCCAGGCGATCGGCCAAGCCGATCCGCTGGAGCTTTCCGGTCGGGCCCTTGGGTATCTCCTCGACGAAGACGACCCTCTTGGGAAGCTTCGCGAACGAAAGCGAGGACTCCAGCCAGCCGATGAGGGAGTCCTCGGAGACGTCGCTCCCGGGCTCGACCACGACGGCCGCCGCCACCTCCTCGCCGAGTCGCTCGTCGGGGACCGAGAAGGCGACCGCCTGCACGACGTCCGGATGCCTGAGGAGAGCCTCGTCCACCTCGCGGGGCGCGATGGTCTCGCCGCCCCGGTTGATGATCTCTTTCAGCCGGCCCGTGAGATACAGGTAGCCATCCCCGTCGAGGTAGCCCTGGTCGCCGGTCCTGAGCCATCCGCCCGACAAGAGGTGGTCCGAAGAGTCGGCGACGCCTCGATACCCTGCGGTCACGTTGTCGCCGCGTATCACGACCTCGCCGACCTCTCCGGTCCCCCGCAACCGCCCGGACTCGTCGGCGATCGAGACCTCCGGTCCGGCTGCGACGCCCACCGAGCCCGGCTTGCGGGGCGCCGGCGGAAGCGGGTTCGACGTGATCTGGTGCGCGGCCTCGGTCATGCCGTACGCCTCGATCACCGGGACTCCGAAGGTAGCCTCCAGCTCCTCCAGGACGGACGACGGCAGGGACGCCGAGGACGAGCGGATCATGCGCAGCGCATCGCAGCGGGGTCGCTGCGGGTCGAGGCGAGCCCGGGCCAGGATCCCTTGGTGCATCGTCGGAACCGCCGTGTACCATGTGGCGCCCTCCCCATCCAGCCAGTCGAGGAAGGCGGGCGCGAGGTAGCCCTCCGTGCAGACGGCGCTGCCCCCGGCGACGAGCGTCGAGAGGAGTGAGGCGACGATCCCGTGGATGTGAAAGAGGGGCATGACGTTCAGGCAGACGTCGTCGGGTCGGAGCGCGAGCGACGAGACGACGTTGCGAGCGGACGTGAGCAGGTTGGCGTGTGAGAGCGGAACCATCTTCGGCCGGGACGTGGTTCCCGAGGTATGGAGAACCAGGGCCTCCGAATCCCGATCCGTCCTCTCGACCCGGCCGCCGGCGCCTCGCGCGGGGAAGACGAGCTCGACGCTTCCGGGCTCCGCACCGGGCCCGCTCCGCATGCGGATCACCGGAATGTCCAGCCGTCCGGCGGCGGCGTGGCACTCCGGAATCCCCTCCTCTGGCAGGATCACGGCGGTGGCGTTCAAATCCTTCAGGTAGAACCCGAACTCGGCGGTTCGGAAGCCGGGATTCAGGGGCGCGGCGATCCCGACTCGCATCGAGGCAAGCATCGACAAAGCCATTTCGAGGCCGTTCGGCAGAACCAACGCGACGGCGTCTCGCCCTCCGACCCCCCAGTCGGCCAGCTGCGCAGCCATGCGCGCGGTTCGACCGTCGAGCTCCTGGTACGAGAGCACCGCTTGGCCCGTCCCCCGCAGGGCCGGTCTCGCACGCAGCCGCTCGGACCGCGAGCGCAGGAGCTCGTCGAGGACCAGCGGCTCCACCCTTTCGTCCATCCCTGACTCGTTGTCACGAGAGCTCACGAAACCCCGGCCGCCTGCCCGTTCCGCCCAGCCCGCAGTCTAGGGGCGGACCGGCAGCCGGTGAAAGCCCTGCGATCCGATGCCCGACTACGAAATCCGCCCCTACGGTTCCGAGGATCTCGAAGAGATCGTCGGTCTCTACGGGCACCTGATCCGTGGGGAGCGAGACCACTGCCGCCGACTCTACTTCCGGTGGAAGTACCTCGAGAACCCCTTCCTTCAGCCACCCATCATGATGCTCGCCCGCCTCGGCTCGGAGGTGGCCGGCATGAGGGGAACGTACGGGTCGAGCTGGCGAGATCTCCGTACCGGGAGATCGATCGTGATCCCGCACGCCGACGACTTGGCGATTCACCCGGAACACAGAAATCGTGGGCTCTTCCTTCCGCTGATGGAAGCGCTCGCCGACGAAGCCGCTCGGCGGGGATATCCCCGGATCATCGGCTTGTCCGGGGGCTCGACCACGCAGAGGCTCGCGCTGGCCACCGGCTGGGCCGCGGTGGGCGATATCGACCGGCACGCGCGGACGTCGCTCGTGGGCGACCTCTCCAGGCGGTTCCGGCTGATTCGTCGAGCCAGGGGCCTCCTGCGCCGCGTGCGCCGAAGACGGCTCCGGTCGGCCACGAGGCTGCTTCCCACGGAGGCCGAAATCGACGCCGTCGTCGACAGGATCGCTTCGCCCGGGGGACAGGTGTCGCGTCGGAGCCAGGACTTCATCTCCGAGATCGCGTCGGTCGCCGACGCGTCGGAACCTTTCGGCGAGCCGTTGATGCGGGCCTCCCGGGACGTCCGCTATCTCCGATGGCGGCTCCGAAACCCGACTCGGATCTACCGGATCCTCTCCTGGGATGACGGAGGATCACGCGGATACGCGATCCTGTCGTGGACGACGCCGGAGGTGACCAACGTGCACGTCGCCGACTCCGCGTTCACGGATCGGGACGCGTTCGAGGGCCTCGTCGGAGCGATCTGCGGCGTGAAGAGCCTCGAGGTCACGTTGATGACGGCGCGGCTTCCCCGGCCGCGGCTGGATCTGCTGCGGGGTCTGGGCTTCACCCCGTTGGCGGCGACGTCGCTGCCGTCGGAGCGGAGGAGGTTCCTGATCGTCGGCACGTCTCGCGAAGGCACGCAGCGCGAGGAGCCGTCGGGCCTGCAATCGAGCAGTCTGGCCGAGTGGGACTTCGACCTCCTGGAGTCGATGCAGGTCTAGGCGACCGGGGCGGCGACGCCTCGATCCCGGGTCGGGTGCGCGCACGCCCCGTCCGGCCCCTCAGCGCCAGGTCACCTCCATGGCGAAGAAGTGGTCGAACACCTCGCGCGGCGGGTGGTTGGCCTCGTTCGTCTCGGGGCTGCGGACGTAGAAGTCGAGCTGGAACGCCGCGGGGTTGACGGCTCCCGCCCCCGACGGACCGGTCGCGCCGGGCCGCACGCGCAGGCTCTCCCGGTCCCGCATCCCCTGCGTCACCATGAAGTGCACCTGATGGTCGGAACGGAGCGGCGCCCCGTCGAGCGTCACGCTGCCCCAGCCCCAGCCGGCGACGTAGAGGAGGCTCTTGGGCCAGTTCGAGTCACCGCACTCGGAATCACCGTGCTCGAAGAGCCAGGCCGCGATCCCCCCGTCCTGACACGGGGAGAACTCCTCGAAGCGGTCGATCGTGACGACGTACGCCCCCTCGGGCAGCTCCAGCTCGGCGCGGAACGTGCCGGTGTTGGCGATCTCGTCCACGTCGACCTCGATCGCCCCGCCGACAGCCCTCAGGTCCGTGGCGTCGTCGCCCATGTGGTCCCAGGGTGACTCGTCCGAGAGGGTCCCCACCTGATAGACGCGGCTGCCGGTGACGACGAACCGGCCATCGTAGAGGGCGTGCTGAGCCGGCGCGTAGATGCCCATCTCCGTGCCCGGCTGGGTCCGTGGGCCGCGCTCCGCCCCCGTCGCGTCCGGTGCGTCCGCCCCGGGAGCGCAGCCGTGGGAGAGGAGCCCGGCGGCCATGAGCGCCACGATCTTGGTTGAATTCGACATGGTCGTCTCTCCGACGTCGGTCCACGGCGCCGGGCACAGGTGGTGGGCTCCGGCACGCGCGTCGGGTGCGGCCCGGCCCGGCGGGCGCGGCTCGGCCCTGGGAAGGGTCGGCCATACCGCCGCCTCAGCGGCAAGATAGCGCGCGATGCCCCGGGTCACACCCGCGCGCGCAGCTCGTTGCGTCGGACCTTGCCCGTGACGGTCTTCGGGAGCTCGTCGATGAACTCGATCTCGCGCGGGTACTTGTACGGCGCCGTGGACCGCCGCGCGTGCTCCTGGAGCTCGGCGACGAGGCCTTCGTCGGGCCGGTGCCCGGCCGCAAGCACGACGAAGGCCTTCACGATCTCGGTGCGATCGGGATCGGGCTTGCCGACGACGGCGACCTCGGCGACCGCCGGATGGGTCATGAGCGCGCCCTCCACGTCGAAGGGCCCGATCCGGTACGCCGAGCTCGTGATGATGTCGTCCGCGCGCGACACGAACCAGAAGTAGCCGTCCTCGTCGATGCGGGCGAGGTCGCCGGTGCGGTACCATCCGTCGCGGAAGCACTCCGCGGTCGCCTGCGGGTTCTTCCAGTACTCCCGGAAGAGGCCGATCGGCCGCTCGGGCTCCGTGCGCACGGCGATCTCGCCGGGCTCACCCGGTGGGAGCCGCCGGCCCTGCCCGTCGATGACCGCGAGATCGATCGTGGGCGGCGGGAGCCCCATGGAGCCCGGCTTCACGGGAAGGTCCGGGATGGAGCCGCACAGGAAGACGGTCTCGGTCTGGCCGTACCCCTCGCGGATCGTGATCCCCGTGAGGTCCCGCCACCGCTCCAGCACGTGCGCCTCCAGCGGCTCGCCGGCCGCCCTACACTCGCGCAGCGCGACAGGCTCGAAGCCCGACAGATCCTCCTGGAGCAGCATCCGGTAGACCGTCGGCGGCGCGCACATCGACTCGACCGGATGGCGCGACAGCGTGTCGAGGACGTCGGCCGGCTCGAACTTCCCGGGTCGGTGGGAGACGAAGACGGTGGCGCCGCGGATCCAGGGCCCGAAGTATCCGGCGTACGCCGTCTTCGCCCAGCCGGGATCGGAGAGGTTCCAGTGGACGTGGCCCGGCTCGAAGGGGAGCCAGAAGTCGGCCGTGAGCCGCTGGCCGATCCCGTAGGACGCGTGCGTGTGCAGCACCATCTTGGGAGGCCCGGTGGTGCCGGAGGTGAAGTAGATGAGCGCGGGCCCGTCCGCGTCGGTCTCGACCTGCTCCGGGGAGCCCGACGCCTCGCGCAGGAGCCGCTCGTAGTCGAGCCAACCGTGTCGGGTGCGTCCGCCCACCTGGATCTTCAGGCGAAGGC
>JBFFWJ010000090.1:0-9906 GCA_041570315.1 Longimicrobiales bacterium
GACCCCGCGCCCGGCCCGGTCCGGACCCGCCGGCTTACCCCCCTCGGCCCGCGCCTCCCGCTACGCTCCGGGCCGCACCTCCTCGAGCGTCGGCGCGAGGCGCCCCACCCGGAAGGTCGACAGCCGGTACACGATCGAGTCGCCCGGCGTCCGCGCCCACCGCTCGCCCTCACCGCTTCCGATCGTGACCCGAGCGAGCGCCTCGCCGTCGGCGGAGTAGGCGACGCTCGAGCCTCCCTCGGGAAGCGCGAAGAGCGAGTCGTCCTCGGTCAGGAAGCCCGCGGCGATCACGGTGGCGAGCTCGCTCAGGATGCCGCGCACCTCCGTCTGGTCGGCCTCGCCCCCGTCCTCGAAGGTCCACAGGCTGTCCCCGCGCACGAGCGCGTAGCCGTCCCCGTCGCGCTCGATCTCGACGCGGGCCACGCGCGCGGTGTCGACGGCGGCGATCTCCTTGTTGCGCCAGTCGTCGAGCGGCCTCCGCGCCTGCACCCTGAGATCGCCCTCGAGCACGTAGACCTCGTCCTCGTCGGGCAGGCGGCCGTACGCGGTTCCGAAGCGCGGGCCCTGATCCCCGATCAGGATCGACCGGAGCTCGCCGCCCACCTCGACCCCGACCATGGTCGCGCTGTCGGCGGAGACGCCCATGCGAGCGTGGTTCGCCGGATTCGTCGCCGCGAGGTCCCCCACCTCCATGCCGCTCAACGCGCTCACGAGGCGGGCGATCGACGCCGTGTCCGCCTCGAAGCCGTTCGCGGTCCACGTGCCCCCGGTTCGGCGGATCTCCATCGAGCCCGTCGGCCCGTCGAAGCGCACGGCGGAGATCGCGTCGCGCGACATGCCGTCGAAGAAGCTCGCGATGTCTCCCGTCGCCCCGATCGATCCGCCACCCCGGGAGAGGAAGGAGGCGACGAGCCAGATCCCGACGATCACGACCAGCGCTCCGACGAGCTGCTTCAGCGTTCGCTCGCTCACGGGACCACCTCCCCCCAGCGGGCCTCGGCCCGTCGTCTCCGACCCGTCACCCTCAGCGCCCCGATCAGGACGAAGAGCAGCGGGACGCCCACGAGGTTGCCCCACTTGAGCACGTTGCGCGTGGCGTCGGACTCGAAGACGAGCTGCGGCGGCGTACGGTCCTTGGAGCGGATGTTGATGAGCGCCTCGTCCTGCGCCAGCCAGTCGATCGCGTTGGCGAGGAAGAGAAGGTTGCCCGGGTTCGACTGGATGAACTGGGCCTCGGTGAAGGACGTGTCGCCGACGACGATCATGCGGCCCTCCGACGTGCCCTCGCGGGGCAGCACGGCGGCGGCCACGGTGCGCACCGCGAGGTCCTCCGGCAGGACGGACCAGTCCTGGTCGGGCAGGATCGGGGCGCCCATGGGATGGAGGCCCCCGCTCTCGCTCGTCTGCCAGAGCGGCGTGATCGTGGGGTCCTCCTCATCGAGCTCGAGCGCCGTCCCCCACGACAGCGAGAGCGAGTTCAGCCCGTTGGTCGTCGGGTGCGAGCCCGCCGGCATCGTGATGGGCCACAGCGGGTAGGGCGCGATCACGCTGAAGATCCCCTGCCGGCCGACGTTCACTCGCTCGCTCGAGGCCAGGTCGAGGACCAGGCCGCCCGCCAGGGAGATGCCGCGCTCCTCGAGGAAGGGCCCGAGGCCGGAGCTGGCCGGGATCGGCATCGGCGACTGCGGGCTCAGCGTCACCGGCTCCATCAGGAGGAGCACCGAGCCTCCGGCCCCGACGAAGTCGCGGATCCGCTGGACCGCGGCGCTGTCGAGCGGCTGGGTGGGCCCGGCGACGACCAGGACCTCCGTGGAGTCGCGCGGGATCGCGTCGGCCGAGTCCCCGGCGATGTCGACCGAGCGGATCGAGTATCGATCGGCCAGGCCCGCGCCCAGCCCGGGAATCTGCGCCGACGACTGCGCCCCGAAGCCCTGCACGAAGGCGACGCCGGGACGCTCGTCCGTCGTCATCCGGTAGATCTGCGACGTCAGCCGGAACTCGAGGTCGTCGGTGCGCTCGATGATCGGCGTCACCTCGCTGTCGTCGGCATAGGTCACGGCCAACCCGTAGTACCCCTGGCGGACCTCGAACTCGTCGTCGCGAAGCACGTTGAACTCGACCGGGAAGATCCCGAGCTCCGAGGCCTCGGACGCCGCGTCCTCGTCCTCGGACGGGTCGACGTCGGTCACGAGGAGGTTCCCGTTCGAGGCACGCCTCATGTCGGCGAGCAGGTCACGGACGTCGCGCAGCTGGAGCTGGATCTCGGGCGGAAGCCCGCTCGAGGCGAAGAGCTTCACCTGCACGAGGTCGTCCAGGCCGCCCAGGATCTGCTCGGTGCCCGACGAGAGGGTGTAGAGGTCGTCCGCGGTCAGGTCGAGGCGGCCGCGCACGTAGCTGCCGAGGAGGTTGAGCACGACCACGGCCGCCGCGATCACCAGCGCCCCCTGCCGCAGCCGTCCGCGCTCGGGACGCTGGGCGCTCAGCCGCTCGCTCCCGACGGCGGTCAGGGCCAGGGCGAGGAAGAGCCCCGTGGTCGACACGAAGTACAGCACGTCTCGAAGGTCGACCACGCCGCGGGCGACGTTCTCGAAGTGGCTCAGCACCGAGAGGCGGGCGAGCAGGCCCGCGAACGTCGGCGGAAGCCCGATCTGCACTACGGGCAGGCCGATCAGGAAGAGCACGAAGGCGGCGGCCGCCGCGATGATGCACGCGGTGATCTGGTTCCTCGTGACGCTCGACGCCCAGACCCCGAGCGCGACGAACTGGCCCGCGAGGAGCGAGGCGCCGACGTACTGGGCCACGACGATGCCCGGGTCCGCGTCCGAGACCAGGACCACGCCGACCGCCGTCGGCGCCGTGCCGACGAGCGCGAGAAGCACGAAGGCCCAATCACCCAGGAACTTCCCCACGATGATCTCGCCCTCGGTGATCGGCTGGGCGATCAGCCACTCCAGGGTCCTCCCTCGCCGCTCCTCGGCGAGCGTCCGCATCGTCGCCGCGGGCACGAACACGGCGAAGAGCACGGGCAGGAGGTCGAAGATCGGCCTCAGCGAGGCCACGCTCGTCGCGTACATCGTCCGGAACGCGAGATAGAGCGTGATCGACAGGAAGGCGACGATCAGGACGTAGGCGGTGGGCTGGTCGAAGTAGCCGCGAAGCTCCCGCCGCGCGACGGTCAGGACGCGCTCGCTCATGGCGTTCCCTCCTCGGAGCCGGGCTGCCCGCCGGCCTCGCCCGCAGGGCCCTCGGCGCCCGCCTCGTCCGCAGGGCCCTCGGCGCCCGCCTCGTCCGGCTGCGCGGCGCCCGGCTCGCCGGCCGTGAGCGAGCGGAAGAGCTGCTCCAGGCTCGCCTTCTCGCGATGGAGCTCCCACAGGGTCCAGCCTCGTTCGCGCGCCAGCTCGAAGATCTGCGGGCGCAGCTCCCGCGCCTCCGCCGACAGGATCTCCACGCGAACCCGGTCCTCCACGCGCTGGCTCGTGTGGCTGGACACCCCGTCGAGGCCGGCTAGGGTCTCGGCGATCTGGTCCCCCGCGGCCTCGACGACGTAGCGCACGCCGCCCGAGCGGCTCGAGATCAGCTCCTGCACGGTCCCCTTCGCGGCCAGGCGGCCGTGGCTGAGGATCACCAGGCGCGAGCACGTCGCCTCGACCTCCTGCATCACGTGCGTGCTGAGCAGGACGGTGCGCTCGCGGCCCAGCGAGCCCACCAGACGGCGGATCTCGACGCGCTGGTTCGGGTCGAGCCCCTCGGTCGGCTCGTCGAGGATCAGCACCTCCGGCCGGTGCAGGATCGCCCCGGCGAGCCCGATCCGCTGCCGGTAGCCCTTCGAGCACTCTCCGATCGGCCGATAGAAGACCTCGCCGATCGCGGTCTCGTCGACCGCGGCGGCGACCGCCACCCCGGTCTCCTGCGGAGAGAGGCCGCGCAGGTCCGCCACGTACCCGAGATACTCGGACACGAGCAGCTCGTCGTAGAGGGGATTCGCCTCCGGCAGGTAGCCCACCCGCCGCTTCGCCTCGGTCAGCCGGGCCGAGATCGGCTCGCCGTCGAAGAGGATCTCTCCCCGGTCGGGCTGAAGCGTGCCCGTGATCATGCGCATCGTCGTGGTCTTGCCTGCCCCGTTGGGGCCGAGGAAGCCCACCACCTCGCCCCGCTCGACCTCGAAGCTCAGGTCTTCAACGGCCCGGACGTGCCCGTACCGCTTGGTCACACCGTCGACTGTGATCATTCCGACTCCCTGGAACGAAAAAAGCCGCGCCGGCTGTCGCTCGACGTGGCTGCGCGCGCGCGAGGACGAGAGACGTCCTCAGCCGGTCGAGCTGGCCCGGAACGCTTCGATCGCGTATGCCGATTCAGGCGGAAAACGCGACGATTCTAAACGGAGCCGCACGGCTTGTCCACCCGGGTCTCCGACCTCGGAGCGCACGGCGGCGTCGGCCGTGTCGGCGCGTCCGTCCGCCTCGCAGGCGGCGCACGCGACGGCGGCCGCGACGACCCGGGGTTCGAGAGCGCGCTCGGCGTGCTCACGCTCCCCCGTCGCCCGCCATCTCCAGGAAGCGCTCCGCCATCCTCGGGCCGGCCCCCTCGTCCTCGTGCTTGAAGAAGACGAAGGCGCGCTCCCACCCGGTCGCGCGCACGTGGCCCGCCCACCGAGCCAGGTCCGCCTCGTCGTACCCGGGCCGCCGCAGGCGCAGGTAGCCCCAACCCCCGGTCGAGACGATCGGCTCGTCCCCCTCCGACTCCTCCGTATCGGCGCACACGATCGGCATGCCCCGGCCGCGCAGGAGGGCCCGAACCTCCTCGTCCTTCCAGGATTCGTGGCGGAACTCGAAGGCGGCCGGCGTCCCCGCGGGCAGCATCTCCAGGAAGCCCGCGAGGCGCTCCGCATCCTTCTCGAGGTTGGGCGGAAGCTGAAAGAGGATCGCCCCCAGCTTCGGTCCCAGCGTCTCGAGCGTGGAGAGGAGGTACTCGGTGGGGCCGCGCGCCTCCTCCTTCAGGCGGGTGAAGTGGGTGATGCGGCGCGAGGCCTTGATCGAGAAGCGGAAGCCGTCGGGCACCTGCTCGGCCCAGCTCTCGAGCACCGACGCCTTGGGCAGCCGATAGAAGGTGTTGTTGATCTCGACGCCGTTCAGCCGGGTCCCGTAATGCGAGAGCATCTCACCGGCCGAGAGATCCTCGGGATAGAAGCGTCCCTTCCACTCCTTGTAGCTGTAGCCGCTGGTGCCGACGTGGAGGTTCATGGAGCGGATCTCGCGAGGTGGAGGGTCGGTGCAGCCTCGGCATCCGGGGCGGGGACCGCAAGGCCGCGCCACCCCCCTTGCGTCTCATTCGCCGAAGACGGACGGTTCACGGGCCCGCTGACCAGTAGGAGCACGACATGATCCGCCTCGCCCGAATCACGCCGCTCGTCCCGCTCGCCCCGATCCTCGCCGCGGTGCTCCTCTTCGCGGTGACGCCCGCGAGCGCACAGCACCGCCGCCTGGGCACGATCGACTTCCCCAACTCCGGCAGCCGGGCGGCGCAGGCCGACTTCATCGAGGGCGTCCTCCTCCTCCATTCCTTCGAGTTCGAGGATGCGGCGCTCGCCTTTCGGGCGGCTCAGCAGAAGGACGCGGACTTCGCCATGGCGTACTGGGGCGAGGCGATGACCTACAACCACCCGCTCTGGCGGCAGCAGGACGAGGAGGCGGCGCTGGCCGCGCTGGCCCGCTACGCGCCCACGCCCGCGGCACGGCGGGCGAGGGCGCCCACCGAGAGGGAGGCGGCGTACCTCGCGACGCTCGACGTCCTGTACGGCGAGGGAACCAAGGCGGAGCGGGACGCGGCGTACATGCGCGCGATGGCCCGTCTGTCGGCCGCCCATCCCACGGACATGGAGGCGCGCGCCTTCCACGCGCTGGCGATCCTGGGGAGCACCGACGGCGAGCGCGACTTCGCGACCTACGCGCGCGCGGCCGCCGTCGCTCAGCCCGTCTTCGACGCCAATCCCGACCACCCGGGAGCGGCCCACTACATCATCCACTCCTTCGACGATCCCGTGCACGCACCCCTCGGGCTGGAGGCGGCGCGGGCCTACTCCGAGATCGCGCCGGACGCAGGCCACGCGCAGCACATGACGTCACACATCTTCGTGGCCCTCGGCATGTGGGACGACGTCGTGGACGCGAACGTCCGGGCGCGCGACGTCCAGAACGCGAGGCTCGCCGAGCTCGGGCGCCCCGCCATCGTGTGCGGCCACTACACGTCCTGGCTCCACTACGGGTGGCTCATGAAGGGGATGACGGCGGAAGCGGAGCGTGGCATGGAGGAGTGCCGGGCCTGGGTCCTGTCGGGCCGAGCGACGCCCGGCGACGTCGACTACTTCGTCAACATGAGGGCCCGTCAGGTGATCGACGGCGGAGATTGGGACGCCGTACGCGCGCTCGGCGCGGAGGTGGAGCACGTCGGATACGACTTCGTCTCCGCCTACGCGTCGCTCCAGAGCGGTGAGCGCGGCCCCGCCACTCGGTTCGTCACCTCGGTGGCCCCGGACGCCGAGCCGCGCCACACGATCATGCGCCTCGAGCTCCAGGGGCTGCTCGCGCTCGACGACGGGGACCACGCCAGGGCGGTCGAGCTCCTCGAGGAGGCCACCGCGATCGAGGAGTCGCTGCCGTTCGAGTTCGGGCCGCCGGCGAGCCTCAAGCCGCCCCACGAGCTCCTCGGAGAGGTCCACCTCGAGCTGGGAAGCCACGCGCAGGCGCTCGCCGCGTTCCAGCGCGCGCTCGACTTCACCCCGGAGCGGGCCCTCTCCCTGCGCGGCCTGGTCTTCGCGGCCGAGGCGGTCGGCGACGACGCGCTCGCACGGGATGCGCGGGGGCGCCTGCAGCGAATCCAGCGCCGCCCGAGCTAGCCGCGGCCCCGCGGTCGCCCGTCCGGGACCCGCCGCCCGGGCTTCCGCGTCCGGGGGCGCAGTGAAGAAAGGCGGCGCCCGAGAGGTATCCGTGGTACGGCCGCGGCCGAAACTTTCGGTGGCGCAGCACCGTCGGATCGAGCACGCATGCGACGGGAGCGCCCAGTCCCGAAGAGGATGATCGTGTATGGGTCCTGAGATCTGGGTCGGTCTCGTCGCCGTCTTCGTGAGCGGCGGCGCGATCGGCTCCGCGGGGACGCTCCTCGCGCAATGGCTCGTCCGCAAGGTCGACTCCGATGCCGGCGACCGCCGTGGCCTCGCCGACGCCGAGCGGGCCGCGCTCCGGTCCGAGCTCGACGAGATCCACCGCCACATGCACAACGTGGACGCGCGGCTCGACTTCACGGAACGCCTTCTCGACGGCGCGCTGCCCCTGGCTCGTCCCCCGCAGCCCCTGCACGGCCGCGGGCCGACCGACGACGACGGAGCGCCCGGCTCGGAGCCCGACGCCTGATCCTGACGGCCTACCTCTTCTTGGGCTTGGCCCCGCGGCGCCTCTTGGGCCTGCGGCCCTGGTTCGGGTGATCGAGGTACTTCCAGGTCTCGCCACGGCGCAGCATGTAGATCGTGCTCGGCGACACGCCCAGCTTGCGCGCCCAGACGGCGCCGGACGTCTTCCAGCGATCCTTCTCCTCGTCCCAGTCGTCGAGCACTCTCTGGGCCTGCTTGCCGGAGAGCTGCGAGTGCGGCGAGTTCTCGCCGCGGAGCCAAACGTTCGACCCGTACCAGCGATCGACCTGCTGGATCGGGCCCGGCAGCTTACGGCCGGTGTGGCCAAGGCAGTAGTGGCGGACCTGGTCGACGGAAAACTCCGGATGCATGCGGGCGATCTCCGCGTACAGGAATCCGTCCTCCGCCAACTTGCGCCACTTGACGACCAGGGCGTCGTCGGGCTTGGGCATCGTGCGTGTCTCCGATGGAAGGGGGGGTCTTCGGGACAAATGAACGCGCATTGTACCAGCAGCATAGGGGAAGTTCCACGCTTCGAGGCGTAGGGGTTTCCCCGTTCGGGAACGGGAGATGCTCGAGCCGACCGGCCCGGGAGCCCGGCGGGGCGGCGGGGCCGCCTACGCGCGCGTCCGCAGGCGGTGCGCGTACCGCTCCCGGAACTTCGCCACCTTGGGCGCCACCACGACCTGGCAGTAGGGCTGCATGCCGTTCCTGCGGAAGTACTGGTCGTGATACTCCTCCGCCTCCCAAAAGACGTCGAGGGGCTCGACCTCCGTGACGATCGGGGCGTCCCAGGGCCCCTCCCGGTCGAGCTCCTCGATCAGGGAGCGCGCGGTCCGGACCTGCTCCTCGGAGTGCGCGAGCACGACCGACCGGTACTGCGTGCCGACGTCCGCCCCCTGACGGTCCCGGGTCGTGGGATCGTGGATCCCGAAGAAGACCTCCAGGAGCTCCCGGTACGAGATCGCCTTGGGGGCGAACGCCACCTGGACGACCTCCGCGTGCCCGGTCGTGCCCGAGCACACGGCCTCGTAGGTCGGGTCCGCGACGTGTCCTCCGGCGTAGCCGGACTTCACGCTCTCCACGCCGTCCACCAGCTCGAAGACGGCCTCGAGACACCAGAAGCAGCCGCCGCCCAGCGTGGCGCGCTCGTGCGAATCGCTCATGGCCCTCCGAACCCCTCAGCCTCGCGGTTCGTTCCGCGCCGGCGCGCCCGGCGTGGGGAAGGCCGGCTCCTAGGGGCGTCCGCGCAAGACGCCCGCCAGCACCGCGACGATCGCCAAGCCCACGAGCGCCACCGCCACCCACGGGACGGGGCCCTCGAGCCCGCCGCCGCCCAGGCCCCCGAGGCCGGCCATGGCCGCGACGCCGAGGAGGAGCAGGCCGACCAGAGCCGCGAGCACCGGCGCCGCCACGACGGACGACGCGCGGGATGCACGCAGCGCGAGCCGGACCGCTTCCCGGACCTCCGCCGACGTCACGGTCGGGTGGGTCTCCTCGAACTCCGCGAGCACGCGCGCGAGGCGGTCGGCCAGGTCTCGGGCGCGCGGCGAGGGGGGAGAGGAGCTCGATGGAACGATGGGGATGTATGCCATGGAAGTGCCCTCCGGTCAGATGCTTCTCCACCGGGCAGGTTCGTCGGCCTCGTCGGGCGGACGCGTGCTCCTTCGAAAGGTAGCGGCTTCAGTGCCACGGCTCAGGACACCACCTTCTTCTCGTCCTCGTCCTTCTCGTCCGGCCGCTCCCAGGGCTCCCACTCGATGCCCCGGACGTGCTTCTGAATCCAGCGGATCTCCTCGACGTCGCGCGTGCGCTGGTGGCGCGGCTCGCGGAAGCCGTGCGGCTCGCGTGGGAAGCGGATATAGCGGGTCGTCTTGCCCTGATCCCTGAGCGCCTGGAAGAACATCATGCTCTGCGGCTCGGTGTCCGTGCGATCGTTCATACCGTGCAGGATGAGCGTCGGCGTGCTGACGTTGGCCACGTGGGTGAGCGGCGACCGGTAGCGCCATTCTTCCGGATTGTCCCACGGCGTCCCCCCGATGTACCAGAGGGAGACGTCGTGGTTGAAGCCCGGTCCGTACTCCGAGGTCCAGTCGGACACCATCGCGCCCACCGAAGCGCCCTTGAACCGGTCCGTCTGGGTGATCGTCCACCCGCCCAGGATCCCGCCGTAGCTCCATCCCCGGACCCCGAGCCGATCGGGGTCCGCCAGGCCCTCCTCGATCATCCGGTCGACCCCGGTCATGAGGTCCCAGTAGTCGCCCCCGCCGAGGTCGTTCATGTTCCCGCGCAGAAGCTCGTCGGTGTAGCCGGAGCTTCCCCGGACGTTGGGGAAGAGCTGGGCGTAGCCCAGGCCCGCCCACACGTGATTGCGCGCCGAGAACGTGTTGGTGAACACGCCGGCGGGCCCCCCGTGGATGTGCAGGAGGAACGGGAGCCGCTCGCCGTCGTGCCCCTCGGGCACCATGACGATCCCCTCGATCTCGGTTCCGTCGCGGCTCGGC
>JBFFWJ010000091.1:0-9836 GCA_041570315.1 Longimicrobiales bacterium
GCCCGGGTCGGTGGCGCAGGCGCACGCGGCGGGTCTGTGGGCGGACTTCCCCGTTCCCGACCACGTGGGCTGGGACCTCTGGGTGGGCCCGTGCGCGCGCGAGGTGGCGTACCACCCGATCTACCACCCCTTCCACTGGCGGGGGTGGGTGGATTTCGGCGTGGGCGCGCTCGGCGACATGGGCGCCCACCTGATCGACCATCCGTATTGGGCGCTGGGCCTCGGCTATCCGACGTCTGTCGAGGCGACCTCGACCCCGTGGGGCGGCCCCGAGAGCGATCCCGTCTCCTATCCGGCCGCGACCAAGGTGCACTACGAGTTTCCGCGGCGTGGCCTCATGCCGCCGGTCACGCTCCACTGGTACGACGGCGGTCTGATGCCGAAGCGGCCGGAGGGGCTTCCGGACGGCGTGGAGCTGGAGCGCGAGGGCGGGGTCCTCTTCGTCGGTGAGCGCGGGCTCCTGCTGCACGAGACGTACGGCCGGGATCCGCGGCTCTACCCGGCGGAGCTCGAGGAGGAGGCCGCGGCGGTCGCGCCGTCGTACCGCCGGATCGAGGAGAGCCACGAGATGAATTGGGCGAACGCGTGCAAGGGGATCGGGGAGGCGACCTGCCCGTTCTCGTACGCCGCCCCCTTGACCGAAGTGATGCTGCTCGGCCTCGTGGCGCTGCGCACCGGGCAGGGCTACGAGATCCGCTACGACGGAGAGCGCATGCGTGTCACCAACTCCGAGCGGGCCAACCGATACCTCACGAGGGAGTACCGGAGCGGATGGACTTTGTGATGAGCCGGGCGGGACTGGCCGCGCTCGCCCTCGCGGCGCTCATGGGCTGCGCGGGTGCGCAGGAGGCGCACAACGTGCTGACCGACGCGGAGCGGGAGGCCGGCTGGAGGCTGCTCTTCGACGGACGGTCCCTGGACGGATGGCGGGGCTACAACATGGACGCCCTTCCGGGCGGTTGGGCGGTCGAGGACGGCGCCCTCACCCGGGTGGGCCGCGGTGGCGACATCATCACCGAGGAGCAGTTCTCCGACTTCGAGCTCTCCCTGGAGTGGAAGCTCGAGGAGGGCGGCAACAGCGGGGTGTTCTATCGCGCCGTCGAGGGCCAGGAATGGATCTACCACGGCGCCCCCGAGCTGCAGGTCCTCGACGACGCCAACCACGTCGACGGTCAGGACCCGCGCACCAGCGCGGGGTCCAACTACGGACTGCACCCGGCGCCGCGGGGCGTGGTGCGGCCCGCAGGGGAGTGGAACACGTCGCGCGTCGTCGTGCGCGGCAGCCACGTGGAGCACTGGCTCAACGGCACGAGGATCGTGGAGTACGAGCTCGGCAGCCCGGACTGGGCGGAGCTCGTGGCGAACAGCAAGTTCGCGCAGTGGCCGGCGTACGGTCAGGCGGAGCGCGGCCACATCGGGCTGCAGGACCACGGGGACCCCGTCTGGTTCCGCAACCTGAAGATCCGGGAGCTCCGGTGACGGGCCCCGTGGATCGCCGGAGCTTCCTGGCCGCCCTGCCGGGCGTCGCCGCGCTCCCCGGCCTGGCCTTGCGCTCCAACCTGGCCGCGCCTCCCGGCGTGTCCGCGTCGGGACGGGGGCTCGGGGAGGCGGGTGAAGCCCACCGGCCCGGTGAAGCCCACCGGCCCGGTGAGGCCCAGCGGCCCGGTGAAGCCCAACGGCCCGGCGACGCGCGCCGGACCGTGGCGCTGGACCGGGTGGGCGTCCAGCTCTACACCGTGCGCGACATCCTCCCGGGCGACGTCGACGGGGTGCTGGCCGCGCTGGCCGAGATCGGCTACCGCGAGGTGGAGCTGGCGGGCCTGGCCGGGCTCGCCGCGGGTGAGATGCGGGCGAAGCTGGACGCCGCAGGGCTCGTGGCGGCGTCGAGCCACCACTCGGTCGGGGAGCTGCGCGACGGGTGGACGCGGGTGCTCGCCGGCGCGCGCACGATGGGCCAGCGCCTGGTCGTGATTCCGTCGATCCCGGGCGGTGAGCGCGACGCGGAGTCGCTCCGGCGGCTCGCGGACGAGTTCAACCGCGCGGGGGAGCAGGCTCGCGAAGCGGGGCTCCGCTTCGGCTACCACAACCACGATTGGGAGCTCGCGCCCCTTCCGGACGGGACGCGCCCGATGGACCTGCTGCTGGCGCGGACCGAGCCCGAGCTCGTGGACTGGCAGATGGACATCTTCTGGGTGGTCCACGGCGGCGCGGACCCGGCGCGCTACCTGCGGGAGCACGCCGGTCGGGTCACGAGCGTCCACGTGAAGGACCGCACGGCGGACGGCCGCATGGTCGACGTCGGCTCGGGCGTCATCGACTGGGCCTCGCTCCTCCCGCTCGCCGAGCGCCTCGGGCTGCGCCATGCCTTCGTCGAGCACGACCGGCCCGACGACTCGATCCAGAGCGTCCGGCGCTCCCTGGCGCACCTCCGATCGCTCGGCCACGGCTCGTGACGAGCACGTCGCGCCCGGGAACGCCATGAGGAGGCGGCGGCAGGAGGAGTACGACGCGATCGTCGTGGGCTCGGGCGCCGCCGGCGGCATGTGCGCGTACGTGCTGGCGTGCTCGGGCGTGCGCGTCCTGATGCTCGAGGCCGGCCGCGACTACGACCCGGTGACCGAGACACCGATGTTCCAGCTCCCGAGGGACGCGCCCCTGCGGGGAGCCGGGACGGTCGAAAAGCCGTTCGGCTTCTACGACGCGACGGTGGACGGGGGCTGGCAGGTCCCCGGTGAGCCGTACGCGAGCGCGGAAGGGGCGGACTTCATGTGGTGGAGGGCGCGGATGCTCGGGGGGCGCACCAACCACTGGGGGCGCATCTCGCTTCGCATGGGCCCCTACGACTACAAGCCCCATTCGCGCGACGGCCTCGGCTTCGACTGGCCGATGTCGTACGAGGACGTCGAGCCCTACTACGACAAGACCGAGATGCTGATCGGCGTGTACGGCTCGAGCGAGGGGCTGGAGAACACGCCCGACTCCTCTCCCGGCGTGCTGCAGCCGGCTCCGGCGCCGCGGGCCGAGGAGCTTCTCACGCAGCAGGTGTGTCGCGAGCGGCTCGGCATCCCGGTGGTGCCGGCACACCTCGCGATCCTGACCGAGCGCCAGGACGCGGACCGCCTCTCGCGGGCGCTCTGGCCGGACAACCCGCTCGCGCAGCGCGTGACCGCGGAGTCGATGCGGTCGCGTGCCGCCTGCTTCTTCGCGACGCCGTGCGGCCGTGGCTGCTCGATCAAGGCCAACTTCCAGTCGACGACGGTGCTCCTGCCCCCGGCGCTCGCCACGGGCAACCTCGACGTCGTCACGGACGCCATGGTGCGCGAGGTCACCGTCGACGCTCGGGGCCGGGCGACCGGCGTGCACTACGTGGACAAGACGACGCGCATCGACGAGCACGTGCGGGCGCGGGTCGTCGTGCTGGCCGCGAGCGCGTGCGAGTCCGCGCGCATCCTGCTGAACTCCAGGAGCGCGCTCTTCCCCGATGGGCTGGCGAACGGCTCGGGGCTCGTGGGCAAGTACGTGATGGACACGGTGGGCGCGGGGGTCTACGGCCAGATCCCCGCGCTGGAGGCGATGCCGCCCCACAACGCCGACGGCGCTTCGGCGATGCACCTGTACATGCCCTGGTGGCTCTATCAGGAGCAGGCGCGCGGCGAGCTCGACTTCGCGCGGGGCTACCACATCGAGTTCGGCGGTGGCCGGCGCATGCCGGGCTTCGGCGCGTTCAGCGGCATCGAGCCGCTCACCGGCGGCTCGTACGGGCGGCGCTTCAAGGAGGACTGCCGCCGATACTACGGCTCCTTCCTCGGCTTCGACGGGCGGGGCGAGATGATCCCGAACGAGGACTGCTACTGCGAGATCGATCCGGAGCAGGTCGACCAGTGGGGCATTCCCACGCTGCGCTTCCACTGGCGGTGGTCCGAGCACGAGCTCAACCAGGCGCGCCACATGCAGCACACCTTCGCGGGGATCTTCGAGGCGATGGGCGGGCGTGTGCTGAGCACCGTGCACGACGACGGCGCGGACGCGATCGCCCGGCCCGGCCAGATCATCCACGAGGTCGGGGGGGCGATCATGGGCGACGACCCCTCGCGCTCCGTGCTCAACCAGTTCTGCCAGTCGTGGGAGGTGGACAACCTCTTCGTGACGGACGGTGCCTGCTTCGTGTCCAACGCCGACAAGAACCCCACGCTGTCGATCATGGCGATCGCGTGGCGGGCGTCGGACTACATCGTCGAGCAGCTGGCGTCGAGGACCATCGGATGAGCCGCGACGGGAGCCGGGAGCGGGCGCTCCCCGTCGTGCGCGCGGCGAGCGCCGGTCGGGACACGGAGCCGGCTCCCGCTCCGGCCGCGGGTGGGGAGCGGCGTGCGGGCGAGCCGCGTGCGGGGGAGGGCGGGACCGTGGCGGCCGGCCATCGGTCGGCCGAGGCCTGCGGCCCCGCGGCGGGCGGGCATCGGTCGGCCGAGGCCCGGAGCCCCGGGGCGGGCGGCCCCGGAGCCGGCGTCCCGATCGACCGGCGGCACGCGCTCAAGGTCATGGCGATCGCGGCGGCCGCGCCCTCGCTGGCGACGTGCGCGCCGGACGGGGAGAGCGACGCCGTGACGATCCCGGCGCCCGCGAGCAACCCCCGGGCGGCGGGCACGGCCTGGGACCCGGACCTGATCGCGCCGACGGTTCCCTGGGAGCGGACGCTCACGGCCGACGAGCTGGAGTCGCTCGCGGTCCTCTGCGACGCGATCATCCCGGCCGACGAGCGATCGCCGGCGGCGAGCGAGGTCGGGGCGCCCGACTTCATCGACGAGTGGGTGAGCGCGCCGTACGACGGGAACCGGCGGGACTCGGTCCTGGTGCGCGGAGGGCTGGTGTGGCTCGATCGCGAATCGTCCGAGCGCTTCGGCGAGGGGCGCCGCTTCCGGGATCTCACCGCCGGGCAGCGCGAGGCGATCTGCGACGACATCTGCTTCCTGCCCGACGCGCAGCCCGGATACGAGGCCGCTGCGGCCTTCTTCGACCGGGTCCGCGACCTGACCTCGACGGCCTTCTGGACGACGAGCGAGGGGATGCAGGATCTCGAGTACGTCGGCAACGTCCCGCTGAGCCGCTGGGATCCGCCTCCGCCGGAGGTGCTGCGCCACATCGGGCTCGAGCCGTGAGCCTTCGACCTCCGGAGCGACGATGACGGGTCCTGCCGCGGGACGCTCGGGCGTGGATGCCCGTCGGCTCTTCCTCGGAAGCTGCATCGCGCTGATCGCCACGTCGGTGGCCTTCGCGACCGTCGGCGCGGTGATGCTCGCCCTGAAGCGGGACTTCGTGCTGACCAACGAGGAGGTGGGCTGGATCGGGGGCGCGGCATTGTGGGGGTTCGCGGTCTCGCAGCTTCTCTTCGCGCCGCTCGCGGACACGCTCGGGATGCGGGCGCTGCTCCGTCTCGCCTTCGTGGGCCACCTCGTCGGATCGCTGACGATGATCTTCGCGGGCGGCTTCGCCGCGCTCTTCGGCGGGGCGTTGGTGATCGCGATGGGCAACGGCCTGGTGGAGGCGGCGTGCAACCCCCTCGTGGCGGCGCTCTACCCCGACGACAAGACGGTCAAGCTCAACCAGTTCCACGTCTGGTTCCCCGGCGGCGTGGTGATCGGCGGGCTCGCGGCCTTCCTGCTCGACTTCGTGGGCCTGAGCGCCTGGCAGCTCAAGATCGGGCTGATCCTCGTGCCCACCGCCGTCTACGGCGTGATGCTCCTGCGCGAGCCCTTCCCCGTGACGGAGGGGGTCGGAGCGGGCGTGAGCATGGGCGAGATGTTCCGAGCCGCGTTCGCGACGCCGCTCATGTGGGTGATGCTGATCGCGATGGCCATGACGGCCTCCGTGGAGCTCGGCCCCAACCGCTGGGTGCCGGCCGTGCTGGAGGCCGGCGGCATGGCGGGAATCCTCGTCCTGGTGTGGATCAACGGGCTGATGGCGGTCATGCGCTACCGGGCGGAGCCGTTCGTGCACCGCTTCTCGCCGACCGGCCTCCTGCTGGCGTCCGCGGTGGTCTCGGGGGTGGGTCTGCTGGCGCTGAGCCGGGCCGGGGCGGGGCCCGCGACCTTCGCGGCTGCCACGGTCTTCGCGGTCGGCGTCTGCTACTTCTGGCCGACCATGCTCGGCGTGGTCTCGGAGCGGGTGCCGCGCAGCGGGGCGCTGGGCCTCGGGCTCATGGGCACCGTCGGCATGGCGACCGTCGGCCTGGTCACCTCGCCGCAGATGGGCCGCGTCGCCGACACGTACGCCCACGATCGGATCCCGGTCGCCGAGACGGTGGGCCTCTTCGAGCGGGCCGAGGGGATGCTCAACAGCAGCGGGGACCCCGATGCGCTGGCCGCCGTGGCGGCGGTGCGAGGGGTCCTCGACCTCGCCGAGGGGGTGGACTCCCTGCCCTCGCCCGAGGCCGCGAACGCGCTGCGGGCGCTGATCGCCGCCGACGCGGATGTGGATCTGGTGCGTGACGCGCAGGCGATTCTGGGGCCGGCGGACAACTACGGCGGCCGGATCTCGTTCCGCTACGTGGTGCCCCTGTGCGGCGTCCTCGTCGTCGTCTTCGGTGTCCTGTACGTCCGCGACCGGAGCGCCGGCGGTTACCGGGTCGAGAAGATCGGGGTCGCCCGTTGAGGGTGCGCTACGGTATGGTCGGTGGGGGACCCGGCGCCTTCATCGGCGCGGTCCACCGCATGGCCGCCGCGCTGGACGGGTGCTACGAGCTCGCGGCCGGGGTCTTCTCGGCGGACCCGGAGAAGTCCGGGGCCATGGGCGCGGAGCTCGGCCTCGATCCCGCCCGGGTGTACGGCTCCGTCCAGGAGATGGCCGAGCGGGAGGCCTCCTTGCCCGCCGGCGAGCGGATCGAAGCCGTCTCGATCGTCACGCCCAACCACCTGCACCATCCCGTGGCCAGGGCGTTTCTGTCCGCCGGCATCCACGTGATCTGCGACAAGCCCCTCACGACCACGGTGCGGGACGCAGAGGAGCTGTGCCGCCTGTCCGAAGAGCGCGGGCTGGTGTTCGCGGTCACCTACAACTACACCGGCTACCCGATGGTCAAGGAAGCCCGCGCCCGTGTGCGATCCGGGGAGCTGGGCCGGCCGCGCAAGGTGGTGGTCGAGTACGCCCAGGGATGGCTGAGGACGCTGCTCGAGGCCGAGGGCCACAAGCAGGCCGCGTGGCGCGGCGACCCGGAGCGCGCGGGGGTCTCCTCGGCCCTCGGCGACATCGGCTCGCACGCGTTCGACCTGGTGCGCTACGTGACCGGGCTGGAGGTGCGGCGCCTCTTCGCGGACCTCGGCACCGTGGTCGAGGGGCGCCGCATGGAGGACGACGCGACCGTCCTGCTCGAGCTGGAGGGGGGCGTGCGGGGCCTGCTCATCGCGTCCCAGATCTCGACCGGGGAGCGCAACCATCTGCGCCTGAGGGTCTACGGCAGCGAGGCGGGGCTCGACTGGTCGCAGGAGAGCCCCGAGCGCCTGCAGCTCCTGCGCGCGGACGGATCCCGGACCGTGCTCTACCGGGGCGCCGGTCCGCTGTCGGAGTCGGCCGAGCGGCACTCCCGGCTTCCGGGAGGGCATCCCGAGGGGTTCATCGAGGCCTTCGCCAACGTCTATCGGAACGCGGCGGACGCCATTCGCTCGGCCCGGGGTGGGCAGGGCGCGGCCCACGACCGCGGATCGGCCGCCGGGCCCCCGGGCGGTGTGCTCGACTTCCCCACGGTGCGGGACGGCGCCCGCGGGGTCCACTTCATCCACGCCGCGGTCGAGAGCCACAGCCGGGGCGGCTGGGTCGAGGCTGCCTACACGCCTCCCGGCGGGGGCTCGGAGGGGACGGTCCGATGAGCAGGCCGGTCACGTTGTTCACGGGCCAGTGGGCGGACCTGCCGCTCACGGCGTTGGCCGAGAAGGCGGCGGCGTGGGGCTACGACGGGCTCGAGCTCGCCTGCTGGGGGGATCACTTCGACGTGGCGCGGGCTGCGGAGGACCCCGATTACTGCATCGCGAAGCGTGAGATGCTGGCGTCACACGGCCTCGACGTGTGGGCGGTCAGCAATCACCTCGTGGGGCAGGCCGTCTGCGACGCGATCGACGAGCGCCACCGTGAGATCCTGCCCTCCCACGTATGGGGGGACGGAGATCCGGAGGGAGTGCGGACGCGCGCCGCCGAAGAGATGAAGCAGACGGCTCGGGCGGCGGCGAACCTGGGCGTGCCGGTCGTGAACGGCTTCACCGGCAGCTCGATCTGGCCTCTGCTGTACGCGTTTCCGCCCGTATCCCAGGCTCGGCTGGACGAGGGCTTCGCCGACTTCTCCGCCCGCTGGGGGCCGATCCTGGACGTGTTCGACGAGGAGGGCGTGCGGTTCGCCCTCGAGGTGCACCCTACGGAGATCGCGTTCGACAGCGTGACCGCGCAGAGGGCCCTCGACGCCCTCGACGGGCGGGACGCGTTCGGGTTCAACTTCGACCCGAGCCACCTGGCCTATCAGGGCGTCGACTGCGTCGACTTCGTCTTGCGGTTCGGTGCCAGAATCCATCACGTGCACATGAAGGACGTGTGGTGGTCCGAGGCGCCCGGGGCTTCGGGCGTGTTCGGCGGACATCTGGCCTTCGGCGATCGGGCCCGCTACTGGGACTTCCGGTCGCTGGGCAGGGGTCGGGTCCCCTTCGAGGACGTCATCCGGGCGCTGAACCGGATCGGCTACTCCGGGCCGCTCTCCGTGGAGTGGGAGGACTCGGCCATGGACCGCGAGCATGGAGCGCGCGAGGCGTGCGCCTTCGTCCGCTCTCTCGACTTCCCGACCTCCGCGACCGCGTTCGACGCCGCCTACTCGAGCGCGTGAGGGGCTCGGCGCTCAGCCGATCGCCGCCTCCGCCTGAAGGTACTCGCGGTAGCTCGCCAGATCGGGGAAGGTGAGGATGCCCGCCTCCGTCCAGCGGTCCCGGTGGGGGTCCGCGCCGGCGCCGCCGACCACGACCGTGACGGAGTCGGGGAGGCCCGCGCGTAGGTCGAGGACCTCCTGAACCCCCGCCGGATCCAGCCTCGGATGGACCGCCGAGAGCGCGACCATGGAGGCTTCCAGCTTGAGGGCGGCCCGCACGATCTCCGAGGCGGGTAGGTCCGGGCCCAGGAAGCGCACCCGCCACCCGGCGTACGCGGCGACGACACCCGCGAGGAGGGCGCCGAACTCGTGGCGCTGACCGGCCGGTGTCCCCGTGACCACCACGGGCGCCTCGGGCTCGGCCCGACTCGTCGCGGACAGCCACTCCAGAAAGCGCCGGATGGTGACGGACGCCACGTGCTCGGTGCTGGGCCCGAGCCGACCGGACTGCCAGGATCGGCCCACCTCTTCGAGGAGGGGCACCATGAGCCCCTCGACGACCTCGTGCGGACGGAGCTCCACGGCCGCCCTCATCAACCAGGCCTCGAGCTCTCCGTTGCGCATCTGCTCGACCAGGTCGAGCGCGACGCCGACGCGGTCCACGTCCCGGGAGACGGCGTCGCCGGAAGCACGTCCCGAGCTCTCACGGTCGGCGTCGATCAGGGCCTCGAGCTCCTCCATCGGCAGGTCGGCCACGAGCCCGATGCTCCGGCCGCCGTCGACGGCGGTCGCGAGGAGCTGAAGGCGCCGGATGTCGGCATCGGAGTAGAGCCGCTGCCCGCCCTCGCTGCGTCCGGGCGAGACCGCCCCGTAGCGTCGCTCCCACGCGCGGAGCACCGGCGTCGACAGGCCGGTCCGCTGCGCTACGACTCGAATCGGATGCCGCGGGAGGCTCGCGTCAGGCATGTCCAACGATACATGGACGTTTAGTCAATGTCAA
>JBFFWJ010000092.1:0-9724 GCA_041570315.1 Longimicrobiales bacterium
CCCCCGCGATCGCCGCTGCCGCCAGCACCGCGTCGGGGGGCCGCCCCGTGGGCTCGGGGGGCGAGCACAGCACGACCTCCGCGACGCCGGCCGCCCTGGCCGGAACGACGCCCATCAGGACGGAGCTGGGATACGCCGCGGTTCCGCCCGGGGCGTAGACCCCGACGCGATCGAGCGGAGCCCAGGCGCGGGTGACGCGGACGCCTTCCTCGACCTCGAGCGAGAGCTCGGAGGGTACCTGCGCCTCATGGAAGCGGCGGATGTTGCCGGCCGCGCGCTCGAGCGCGGCTCGGACGTCGGGGTCGAGCCTCGCGAGCGCCTCGTCCCATCGCGCCGAGGGCACCTCGAGCGCGTCGAGACGCGCGCCGTCGAAGCGCTCGACCATGTCGCGCAGCGCATCGTCCCCGCGAGCGCGCACGTCGTCGACGAGGCCCGTCACCGATGCGGCCAGCCCCGGGTCGTCCCGGGGCTCCCGGTCGAGCAGCAGCTCCATCGTCCGCTCGTCGAGATCGCCGAGCGCCCCACGCGCGAAGAGCTCGACGGGCGTCACGGCATCAGCCTCTCGATCCTGGTCACGAGGAGCCCCTCGGCACCGAGCGCCTTCAGCCGGGAGATCGTCTGGTAGACGGCGTCGGCGTCGACCACGGCGTGCGCCGCCGCCCACTCTCCCGAGTCCAGGACGTCCACGATCGTCGGGCCGGAGATGCCCGGAAGCACCGACCGCACTTCGTCGAGCCGGCTCTTCGGCACGTTGGCCATCAGGTACCGCTTCTGCTCGGCGCGCAGGACCGACTCGAGGGCCGTCGAGAGCTCTTCGATCGCAGCGCCGGTCGCGGGATCGTCCAGGGCGGCCCTGCTGGCCACGAGCCGCGCGGTGGAGGACATGATCGAGGCGATCTCCCGGAGGCCGTGCACCTTGAGCGTCGAGCCGGTGGAGGTCAGGTCGACGATCACGTCCGCGACGCCGAGGTGGGGTGCGATCTCGGTCGCCCCCGTGACGGGTGCGATCTCGATCGGCACGCCGAGACGATCGAAGAAGGCGCGCGCGATCCGCGGGAACGAGGTCGCGACCCGCGTGCCCGCCGGCACCTCCTCAGCCGAGCGTACGTGTGACTCCTCGCGGGTCGCGACGATCACGCGGCACCCGCCGAAGCCCAGATCCAGCACCTCCTCGACATCCCGGTCGCTCTCGGCCACGAGGTCCGCCCCGGTGATTCCCATCTCGGCGGCTCCGTCGGCCACGTACTCCGGGATGTCTGCCGCGCGCACGAAGATTGCCTGGAAGTCCGAGCCCAGCGAGGCGACCAGCGCCCGATCGGCCCGGAGCGCCGGCCTGAGGCCTGCCTGCTCCAGGAGCTGGAGCGCCCGGTCGGAGAGCCTCCCCTTGTTGGGGAGCGCGATGCGCGCGCGCCGGTTCTCGATTGTTTCGCTCAAGAGATGGCCCCCGTGGAAAAAAGAACCGCGGCCCGCCGAAGAGACGGGCCGCGGAGGATTGCGTGCTGGAGCTGCGTCCTAGGCGCGCATCGCCCTCCCGCCACCCGTCGGGGCCGCGTGATGGTGATGATGCCGAGTGCAGACTTTGACGTTCATGGGACAGGGAAGCTTGCCGCGCCGCTCCCGCTCGTCAAGGAGCGTCCGCACGCCACGCCGTGCGCGGAAGCGAGTCGCCTGCACGTCGACGACGCGATCGTCGAGCTCGGCGGCCTGACGGCACGGCCCGTCCCGGCATGGGGGGAGGAGCGCCTGGCGTAGCCTGCTCGCCTGACGGGCGCACGGTGGGAGCTCGCGGGGCTTGGTCCCCGTGCCCGGGGCGATATCATCCTGGCATGGACCGACCGATCCGCATCCGCGGCGCGCGCCAGCACAACCTCAAGGGGATCGATCTCGACCTCCCGCGGCGGAGCCTGACCGTCATCACCGGACCGTCCGGCTCGGGCAAGAGCTCCCTGGCGCTCGACACGCTCTTCGCCGAGGGGCAGCGGCGGTACGTGGAGTCGCTGTCGACGTACGCCAAGCAGTTCCTGGAGCGTATGGAAAAGCCCCACGTGGATTCGGTGGAGGGGATCTCCCCGGCCGTCGCGATCGAGCAGAAGAACCCGACGAAGTCGAGCCGCTCCACCGTCGGAACGGCGACCGAGGTCCACGACTACCTGCGCCTGCTCTGGTCGCGGGTCGGCCGCACGCACTGCCCGGAGTGCGACCGGCACGTGCGCCCGGACACGGTCAGCTCGTCGGTGGACCGGGTGCTGGACCTGCCAGGGGGGACGCGCGTCCAGGTGAGCTTCCCGCTGCCGCGCAGCGACGAGATCACCCACCAGCTCGTCGTCTCGAACCTGCGCGCGCTGGGCTTCGTGCGGCTGCTCGTGGACGGCTCGCCGATCGACCTGTCCGACCCGGTGGCCGACGACCCGGCGGAGCTGGGGCGGGACGTCACCGCGGCGGACGAGCTCCTGGTCGTCGTCGACCGGCTCAAGGTCGATCCCGGGGAGGCGGAACGGCTCGCGGACTCTCTCGGGACCTGCTTCGTCGAGGGGGACGGAGAGGCCGTGGTCGTGGTCGTGGGCGGCGAGGGCGGCGTGCCCGAGCGGCTCCGCTTCACCGAGCACTTCCGCTGTCCCGAGCACCCCCACGTCGCCTTCTCGGACCCCACGCCGCAGCTCTTCTCCTTCAACAACCCGTACGGCACGTGCTCGCTGTGCACCGGCTTCGGCGCCACGCTGGAGTACGACCCCGAGCTGATCGTGCCGAGCCCGGCGCGCTCGATCGCGGACGGGGCCGTGGATCCCTGGACGAAGCCGCGCTACCGCCGCGAGCGGCAGAGGCTCCGGGACTTCGCGGTCGAGCGGGGCGTCTCCCTGTACTCCCCGTGGGAGGAGCTTCCGGCGAAGTTCCGCGACGCCGTGCTCTACGGGGCGAAGGGGTTCAAGGGGGTCGTGCCCTTCCTGGTGTCCCGTGAGAGGAAGCGCTACAAGCAGTACATCCGGGTGTTCCTGCGCCAATATCAGAGCCCGGTGTCCTGCCGCGAGTGCGGGGGGGCGCGCATCCGCGCCCAGGCGCTGTACGTGCGCGTGGGCGGGCGCACGATCGCCGACGTGTCGGAGATGCCGCTCGAGGAGCTCGGGCCCTGGATCGCCGAGCTCGAGCTCTCCGAGATGGAGGCGCAGATCGCCGAGACGATCCTGCGCGAGCTCCGGTCGCGGATCGGCTTCCTGGTCGACGTCGGGCTCGGCTACCTGACGCTCAGCCGCCAGACGCGAACGCTGTCGGGCGGCGAAGCGCAGCGCATCAACCTCGCGAACTCGCTCGGGGCGTCGCTCGTGGACACGCTGTACGTGCTCGACGAGCCGACCGTGGGGCTCCATCCGCGCGACACCGGGGCGCTCCTCGACCTCCTGCTGCGCCTCCGCTCGGCCGGCAACACGGTGGTCGTCGTCGAGCACGACGCCCAGGCGATCCGGTCGGCCGACCACGTCGTCGAGCTCGGCCCCGCCTCCGGCGAGCACGGGGGACAGATCGTCTTCGAGGGAGCGCCGGACGCCCTCCTGGTCGAGGACACGTCCACCGGCCGCTACCTCTCGGGGCGGGCCGCGGTCCACCCTGCGAGCAGGTTGCGCGGCGTGGACGGGCCCTGCCTCACGCTGCTCGGGGCGCGCCAGCACAACCTGCGCGGCGTGGACGTCGAGATCCCGCTCGGCACGCTCACCGTCGTGACGGGGGTCTCGGGATCGGGCAAGTCCACGCTCGTGCACGACGTGCTCTACCGGGCCGCCGAGCGGGAGCTCGCGGGGGAGACGTCGGCGAAGGAGTACCTGGGCGAGGTCGTGGGCGAGTACGCCGCGCTCGAGGGCCTCGGCAACGTCGACGAGGTCGTGCTGGTGGACCAGTCGCCCATCGGGCGGACCCCGCGCTCGAACCCCGTCACGTACGTGAAGGCGTGGGACGTGGTGCGGAAGATCTTCGCCGACACGCCGCTCGCGCGGGAGCGGGGCTACGGCCCGGGCCACTTCTCCTTCAACGTCGAGGGCGGACGCTGCGAGGAGTGCAAGGGCGCGGGCAGCGTCGAGGTGGAGATGATCTTCCTGGCGGACGTCTTCGTCCCCTGCGACGCGTGCGGGGGCGCGCGCTACAAGCGCGACGTGCTGGACGTCAAGGTGCGCGGGCGGAGCATCGGCGACGTGCTCGACCTGACCGTCGACGAGGCCATCCGCTTCTTCATCCGGGAGCGCAAGCTCGGCAAGACGCTCTGGCACCTGCAGCAGGTGGGGCTCGGCTACCTGAGGCTCGGCCAGCCGGCCACCACGCTCTCGGGCGGGGAATCGCAGCGCCTCAAGATCGCCCGCGAGCTCGCCCGGGTCGCGGGCAAGAAGGGGCGCAAGCTCTACATCCTGGACGAGCCGACCACGGGACTGTCGGGTGAGGACGTGGGCAAGCTCCTCGACGTCCTCGGGCGGCTCGTGGACGCCGGCAACACCGTGCTCGTCATCGAGCACAACCTCGACGTCATCCGGGTGGCCGACTGGGTCATCGACCTGGGGCCGGGCGCGGGCGTGCGCGGCGGCGAGATCGTCGCGATGGGCAGGCCCGAGACGGTCGCGAGCGTGCCGGAGAGCGCGACGGGGCGCTACCTGGCCGAGGCGATGCGGGAGGAGGAGGCGCGCCGATCGGTGTAGGCGGATCCCGGTGCGGCGCCTGGTGGGGTGTCGCCGACGTCGCGTCGCATGGCGTCGCGACGGCGCCTTGCGCTCGCACGTCCGGCGCGCGCGAGGGTTCCGACGGCCGGCAGGGCGCGGTAGCCGCCGCCGGGCTTGCGCCGGATCTTCCCGACGGTCCCTCCGCGTCCCTCTTCGAGCTCTGCCCTTGAGCCCTGCGCCGTCTCCCGCCGTGTCCGTGCTGCTCCCCGTCCGTGACGGGGCACGGTCCCTCCACGGCGCGATCGAGTCGATCGTGTCCCAATCGCTTGGCGACCTCGAGCTGATCGTGGTGGACGACGGCTCCACGGACGACACGCCGGGCACGCTCGACGAGTGGGCCGGACGCGACCCCCGCGTCCGCGTCTTCAGGCAGCCGGCGCTCGGCATCGTCGCCGCGCTCGAGGCCGGCCGCGCGCGGGCCGTGGGCCGGTACCTGGCCCGCATGGATGCCGACGACGTGTCGCTCCCCGGGCGGCTCGAGGCCCAGCTCCGGCTACTCGAGCGCAGGGACGATCTCGTCGGCTGCGGGTGCGGCGTCGAGTACTTCCCGAACGAGGTCGTGCGCGACGGGGCGCGTCGCTACGAGGCATGGATCAACGGCGTCGTCAGCCCGGAGCAGATCGAGCGGGCGCTCTTCGTGGAGTGTCCGCTCGCGCACCCCACGTTCTTTCTGCGCGCCGAGGCGGTGGCGGCTGTCGGCGGATACCGAGCCGTCGCTTGGCCGGAGGACTACGACCTCGTGCTCCGGCTCTGGGCGGCCGGCGGCCGCTTCGGCAAGGTTCCCGAGACGCTCCTGCGCTGGAGGGAAGCGCCCGCACGGCTTTCCCGGACGCACGCGCGCTACTCGCCCGAGGCCTTCCTGGCCTGCAAGGTCCACCATCTGACCCGCACGCTCCTGCGCAAGGGGCGCCCCGTGGTGATCTGGGGCGCCGGGCCGGTCGGGAAGGCCCTCTCCCGGGCGCTGCGCAGCGCCGGGGTGGGGCTCGAGGCCGTCGTGGAGCTCGATCCGCGCAAGATCGGGCAGGAGATCCATGGCGCCCCGGTCGTGGACACGGCATCCGGTCTCGCGATGCGCGGCCCCCTCCATCTCGCGGCGGTGGGTCAGGAAGGTGCTCGCGAGCGCATCGTCGCGCTGCTCGAGGGTGCCGGACTGGCTCCCCTGCGGGAGTTCGTGCCGGTCGCCTGACGTCCTCGACGGGGCCCGGGACGGGCGGCTCGCCCATGCGCCTCGCGGGCCGCTCGAGCCCTCGTGGCCGGCCCCTGCGGAGCCGGAGGGGGCCGATCCGCGAAAACCGTTGTCCCAAGCGGCTTTCCGGGCTTGGACAAGGGTCGCGGGTAGGTTATTTTCAACGCTCTAGGGCGCCTTCCCCGAACCCTCCCACGATCGGTCCGCGGCAGGACCGGAAAACACGCCGATCGGAGACCCGGGCGCGTCGCCGATCGGAACGTCCGCGAGGCGCTGCCCGCGTGGGATCGATCGAGTGGCCCATCGGCCGCGAGCCGACATCACCCGTACCAGGAAGAACGCCGGAATGAGCGACGAGCTCACGCCCGAAGGGGGAGCCGGGGGCGGACAGACGGTCCTCGCTCGCCTCCTCGAAGACGAGATGCGGGAGTCGTTCATCGACTACTCGATGAGCGTCATCGTGCAGCGCGCGCTGCCCGACGTCCGCGACGGCCTGAAGCCGGTCCACCGGCGGATCCTGTACGCCATGAGCGAGTCGGGGCTGACTCCCGGCCGTGCGTACAAGAAGAGCGCCACGGTCGTCGGTGACGTGCTCGGGCGCTACCATCCGCACGGCGACTCCGCCGTCTACGACTCGATGGTGCGCATGGTGCAGGACTTCTCCCTGCGCTACCCGCTCGTGGACGGGCAGGGCAACTTCGGCTCGATCGACGGGGACTCGGCGGCCGCGTATCGCTACACCGAAGCGCGCCTCATGCCCCTCGCGCAGGAGCTCCTCGCCGACATCGACAAGGAGACGGTCGATTTCGCGCCGAACTTCGACGGGAGCCGCGAAGAGCCCACGGTCCTTCCCTCGAGGGTCCCGAACCTGCTCGTCAACGGGTCGTCCGGGATCGCGGTCGGGATGGCCACGAACATCCCGCCGCACAACCTGCGCGAGGTCGTCAGCGCCGCCACGGCGCTGATCGAAGATCCCGATCTGCCCCAGGACACGCTCGAGACCCTCGTTCAGGGCCCGGATTTTCCGACGGGCGGCTTCATCTGCGGTCGGGAAGGGGTCCGCGACGCCTATCGGACGGGGCGTGGACGCATCGTGATGCGGGCGCGGGCCGAGGTCGAGCAGGTCGACGCGAACACCGAGCGGATCATCGTGACCGAGATCCCCTTCATGGTGAACAAGTCGCGCCTGATCGAGCAGATCGCGCAGCTCGCGCGGGAGAAGAGGCTGACGGACATCCGGGACCTCCGCGACGAGTCCGACCGCGACGGGATGCGGATCGTCATCGAGCTCAAGCGCGAGGCGGTTCCCGAGATCGTGCTGAACCGGCTGTACAAGCACACGCAGATGCAGTCGACCTTCGGGACGATCCTCCTCGCGCTCGTCGGCGGCGAGCCGAAGGTCATGTCGCTGCGCGAGATGCTGCAGCACTTCATCGACCACCGTCATCGGGTCATCATCCGGCGCAGCGAGTTCGATCTCGCGAAGGCGCTCGAGCGTGAGCACATCCTCGAGGGCCTGAAGATCGCCGTCGACAACATCGACGAGGTGATCAGGATCATCCGTGGCTCGGCCGATACCGAGACGGCCTCCACCGAGCTGCAGGAGACCTTCGAGCTCACCGAGCGCCAGGCGAGGGCGATCCTCGACATGCGTCTCGCGCGCCTGACGGGCCTCGAGATCGAGAAGCTCGAGGAGGAGCTCACCGAAGTTCGCGCGACGATCGCCGAGCTCCGCCGTATCCTGGGCTCCGAGGAGGTCCGCATGGGCATCCTCAAGGACGAGCTCGGGGAGATCTCGTCCAAGTACGGGGACGAGCGGCGGACGGAGATCACGCACGCCGTGGGCTCCTTCGACGTCGAGGACCTGATCGTCGAAGAGGACATGGTCGTCACGGTCTCGCACCAGGGCTACGTCAAGCGCCTGCCCGTCGACACGTACCGGGCACAGCGGCGGGGTGGGCGCGGCCTGCGCGGGATGGACACCAAGGAGGAGGACTGGGTCGAGCACCTCTTCGTGGCGTCCACGCACGATTACCTGATGATCTTCACGCGCAGCGGCCAGTGCTACTGGAAGAAGGTGTGGGAGATTCCCGTCGGGAGCCGGACCTCCCGCGGCAAGCCGATCGTCAACCTGCTCAACCTGGAGGCGGACGAGCAGATCGCCGCGGTCGTTCCGGTGCGGGAGTTCAGCGAAGACCGCTACCTGATGTTCGCGACGCGACTGGGCGTGGTGAAGAAGACCGCGCTGTCGGCGTACGGCAACGTGCGCTCGGTCGGGCTGAACGCGATCAACATCGCCGATGACGACGAGCTGATCGACGTGCGCATCACGTCGGGCAGCGACGAGATCGTGCTCGCGAGCCGCGGGGGGATGGCGATCCGGTTCAACGAGGAGGACGCGCGGCCGATGGGCCGGGCGACCGCGGGGGTGCGAGGCTTGCGCCTGCGAGAGGGCGACATCGTCATCGGCATGGTGGTCGTGCCTGCCGACTCGACGATTCTGGCCGTATCGGAGAAGGGGCTCGGCAAGCGGACCGACGTCGAGGCGTACCGCCTCCAGAAGCGGGGCGGGTACGGGGTGATCAACCTCAAGACGTCGGCCAGGACGGGGCAGGTGGTGGCGATCCGCGCCGTCCACGAGGACGAGCAGCTGATGATCATCACCCGGGGGGGCGTCGTGAACCGGCAGCGGGTCTCGGAGATCTCGGTGATCGGCCGAGCGACCCAGGGTGTGAAGCTGCTGAACCTCGACGAGGGCGACGCGGTCGTCGACGTGGCGCGCATCATCGTCGAGGACGAAGCCGAAGACGGGGCGGCGAGCGGCGAGGCGCCCGAGGGAGGGGTGGCGGCGGAGCCGGAGGTCGAGGTCGAGGACGCATCCGCCGAAGGCCCGGAGTCGTGAGCGAGGTCGTCCAGGGGCAGGGGCTTGTCGGGCTGACGGAGATCGAGGCGGCGGCGCGGCGGCTGGCCGGCGTCGCCGTGCGCACGCCGCTGCTTCCGGCCGACGCCGTTTCGGAGGCGGTGGAGGCGCAGGTCCGGCTGAAGTGCGAGGGTCTGCAGCGGGCGGGCTCCTTCAAGATCCGCGGCGCCCACAACTTCGTGTCGCAGCTCTCCGACGATCAGGTGGCCCACGGGATCATCACGTATTCGTCCGGAAACCACGCCCAGGCGGTCGCGCTCGCGGGCAAGCTGCGGGGCGTGCGAGTCGTCGTGGTCATGCCCACGACGGCGCCCAAGATCAAGCGGGACGGCGCGGAGCGGCTCGGCGCCGAGCTGCACTTCGAGGGGACCACGTCCGTGGAGCGAAAGGCCCGGGCGGAGCAGATCGCACGCCGCGAGGGCCTGGTGATCGTCCCGCCGTTCGACCACCGGCACATCATCGCGGGTCAGGGCACGGTCGGTCTCGAGATCGCGCGGGACTGGCCGGACGTGGACCTGGTGCTCGTGCCGATCGGTGGCGGAGGGCTCGCCAGCGGCGTCGCCGCATCCGTGAAGCGCATGTTGCCGGGCGCCCGCGTCGTGGGGGTGGAGCCCGAGGGCGCCGCCTCGATGCGCGCGGCGCTCGACAACGGGTCGCCGGCCCTGCTCGGCCACGTCGACACGATCGCCGACGGGCTGGCTCCCGTGATCGCCGGCGAGCTGACCTTCGAGCACGCGCGTGATCTCATGGACGACGTCGTCACCGTCGACGACGACGCCATCCTGCGCGCGACGAGCCTGCTGGTGAGGCGCAACAAGCTGGTCGTCGAGTACAGCGGGGCCGCGACGACGGCGGCGCTGCTGTCGGGCCGGGTCCACGCCGAGGGCGGGCGCGTCGCCGCGGTGGTCAGCGGCGGCAATCTCGACC
>JBFFWJ010000093.1:0-9716 GCA_041570315.1 Longimicrobiales bacterium
CTCCGATCGTCATGAACGGGCAGACGCATTACATGCTGCTGCCCCTCTTCGAGGCGGAGCGGCGCGTCGCCCGGCAGCCGGACGACGGCTCCTTCGTCCGCTTCGAGTGGGCGGGCCGGCCCGTTGTGGCTTCGTCCTCCTGGGACCTTCGCGTCCGGCCGGCGGAGCTCCGGGCCGCGAATCACCTCCTCGCGCTGATCCAGAGCGTCGACCGGGCGTGGCCCGACCTGGGGCTCGCCGACCGGCGCGAAGCCCTCGTCGTGTTCGGGGGCTGGCCGCCGGAGGCGTCGACGGGCGACCTGCAGGCGCTGCTGTCGTTCGACGGGGTGGTTTCGGGGCGCTGGACGGTTCCCGGCCTTCAGGTATTCCTTACGGACCTCGCGGCGTATCGCAGCGTGATCGCCGCCGAAGCGGGAGGCGGAGGAGGCTGATCACGGCCCCCACGGTGGAGCACGCCTCGCGGCCGCTGGAACCCTCGGGCGCCCGTTCCCGTAGGGTCCACAGGGAGTTGGCCGGAGGAGCAGGAGGAACCGATGAGCCCGTGGATGGTGGAGATGCTGGGATTCGCGTGGGTGGTCGGGCTGACGGCGATGGGCATCTACGCGGGGTACGAGCGCAAGCCGAGCTCCGCCGCTCGCTGAGCGCGCCGAGGGGGCACGCCGGGGTACGGCCGCGGCGGGACGCGCCGCTCGCGGGGCCATGTCGCCTTGCGGTGAGGATTCGCTGGCGCCCGCAGACCGCGTTTCGCTCGATCGCGGCCCCCCCCAGGATGCGAACGCCCGCGGCAGCGGTTCTCAGAGCAGGAATTCGATCACGAGAAATCCGCCCACGAGGAGGACCGCGAAGGCCACGGCGAGCCGGTCGAAGTAGCGGTCGATGAAGGAGGCCATCCAGGGCCCGAACCGGTAGATCAGCGCGGCGACGACGAAGAAGCGCAGGCCGCGGCTGAGCGCGGAGGCCACGACGAAGACGCCCAGGTTGATCGAGAAGACCCCCGAGGAGATGGCGAAGACCTTGTAGGGAATCGGGGTGAGGCCGGCGACGAAGACCGCCCAGAAGCCCCAACGGTCGTAGAGCGCCTGCACGCTGTCGAACGCCTCCGGCGTCACGCCCGGCACGTACGTGAAGAACCAGTCCTGCAGCAGGCTCCACGCTCCGGCGCCGATCCCGTACCCGATCACGCCGCCGACCACGGAGGCGACGGTGGCGATCGCGGCGAATCGGAAGGCGCGCGCGACCCTCCCGAGGCACAGCGCCATGAGCAGGGGGTCGGGTGGAATCGGGAAGAACGACGACTCCGCCAGCGCCAGGGCGAAGAGCGCGGTGGGCCCCCACGGGGTGTCCGCCCAGTGGAGGACCCAGTCGTAGAGCCTCCGCACGGGCCCCGGGCGCCGGCCTTCGGGGGGTGGCGCCTCGTCGGCCGGATTCCTCGTCGGCGCGGTCACCCGGCCTCCCCCTGCCAGGCGAAGCGCCCCAGGAGCGGCACGAAGGTGCACGAGCCCCGGACGACGTCCTCGGTCACCTCGGCGCCGATCCTGCGCACCAAGACCAGCTCCTGGGCTTCCCTCGAGCCCACCGGGATCAGCATGCGTCCGCCGTCCGCGAGCTGATCGACGAGCGCGCTCGGGATCGAGGGGCTCGACGCGGAGACGACGATCACGTCGAAGGGCTGGTACTTGCGCCAGCCGATCGTGCCGTCGCCGACGAGGAGGGCGACGTTGCGCACGGCCAGCGCGTCCAGGGCAAGTCGCGCCCGTTGCGACAGGTCGCGCACTCGCTCGATCGAGTAGACCCGGTCGGCCGTGAGGCTGAGCAGGGCCGTCAGGTAGCCGCTTCCGGTTCCCACCTCGAGCACCTTCTCCTCCTGCGTGGGGTGAAGCAGCGACAGGTAGTACGCCTGCAGAGAGGGCTGCGACGCCGTCTGTCCGTGCCCGATCGGGATCGGCGCGTCCTCGTACGCGCGGGGCCACACGCCCTCCGGGAGGAAGAGGTGGCGGGGGACGCGGTCGAAGAGCTGCAGCGTCTCGAGGTCCTCGATGCCTCTTTCGCGGATGTCCTCGATCAGCTTCCGGCGGTACCCGACGAACCGCGTGTCTTCTAGAGCTCGAGATCCCACGCGCGGATGTCCTCCAGAAGCTCGTAGTTCGTCAGATCGAGGTGCAGCGGCGTGACCGAGACGTAGCCGTCGGCGACGGCCTGGAAGTCCGAGGCCTGGTCACCGCGCCAATGCACGACCCCGCCACCGATCCAAAAGTACTCCCTGCCCGAGGGATCGCGTGCTCTCGTGATCGAGTCCGCGTAGCGCCGCCGTCCGAGCGTGGTCACCCGGATCCCGCGGATCTCGGAGGGCGGGAGCGCGGGGATGTTCACGTTGAAGAGCGTGTCGGCGGGGAAGCCGTCTCGCGACAGGATGGCGCGCAGCACGCTCTCGACGAGCCTCTCGCGCCCCTCCAGCTCCTCGGGGAGGTCGCCCGCGTACGACAGCGCGACGGCCGGAATCCCCATCACGGTCGCCTCCATCGCGGCGGCCACGGTCCCCGAATAGAGGACGTCCTCGCCCATGTTCGGCCCGTGGTTGACGCCAGACAGGCAGACGTCCGGGCGGTCGTGCAGCAGCTCGTTCAGCGCCAGGATCACACAGTCCGTCGGCGTCCCGTCCACCACCCACGCCCCGTCGGTCGTTCGGCGCGCGCGCAGCGGATGGTGAAGCGTGAGGGAGTTGCTGGTCGCGCTCTGCTCCCGGTCCGGGGCCACGACGGTGACCGAGCCGAGGGCGCTGGCGGCCGAAGACAGGACCCCCAGCCCGCCGGCGAGGTAGCCGTCGTCGTTCGTGCACAGGATCTTCATCCTCACCCGGTACCTGGCGTCGGAGCCGTGGTTCCCGGGCGCCCGGCCGTGCGCCTCAGCCGCCCTCCGTGGCCCGACTCGGGCTCAGGATGCGCCGAAGCTCCTCGAGCTCGGCCTTCATCCCGGCCAGCAGCTCGGGGCCGAGCACGTCCTTGCGCTCGCTCTCCAGGGCGCCGTCACGGCGCATGTCGAGCATCTTCCGGTTCGCCCCCTCGATCGTGTACTTCTCGTCGTAGAGCAGGCTCTTGACCAGGAGCACGAGCTCGATCTCCTTGGAGCGGTAGACGCGATTGCCGGCCCGGTTCTTCGTCGGGCTGAGGACGTCGAACTGGGTCTCCCAGTACCGCAGGACGTGCGGCTTGAGGCCCGTCAGCTCGCACACCTCGCCGATCGAGTAGTACACCTTCCTCGCGATGGGCTCGTCCATCCTCCGCTCGCCCTCCGGCTCCGTCATGACCAATCTTCCGGCTTCGGATCCCTCAGCATCAAGGCCCGGACCGCCGTGGCGGGCGTGCGACCCTCGTGCACGATCGCGTACACCTGCTCGGCGATCGGCATTTCCACGTCGTTGAGCCGGGCCAGCTCCCGAACGGCCTCCGCGGTCTTCACCCCCTCGGCCACCGCCTTCATGTCCACCAGGATGTCGGCGAGCGTCTCGCCCCGCCCGAGCCGGTACCCCACGGTCCGGTTGCGGCTCAGCGCGCCCGTGCACGTCAGGACGAGATCGCCTACGCCCGCCAACCCGTAGAAGGTAGCGCTCCGCGCTCCCATCGCGACCCCGAGGCGGGCCATCTCGGCGAGCCCGCGCGTGATCAGGGCGGCCATCGTGTTGTGGCCGTAGCCGAGACCCGCCGTGACGCCGGCCGCCAGAGCGATCACGTTCTTGAGCGCCCCGGCGATCTCGACCCCGACGACGTCCAGGTTCGTGTAGACCCGGAACCATCCGGTCTGGAAGGCCTCCTGCACGCGACGGCCCGCCTCCTCGTCATGGCTCGCCACCACGACCGCGGTGGGTGCCGCTTCGGCCACCTCGCGCGCGAAGCTAGGGCCCGACAGCACGCAGAAGCGCTCCATCACCGGCGACGGCACGTGCTCGCGCAGCACCTCGTCCATGCGCAGGTGGGTGCCGAGCTCGATCCCCTTGGAGGCGCTGACGAGCAGCGCGTCGGGCCGAAGGCGCGGTCCCGCCACGCTCATGACCGAGCGCACGACCTGCGACGGGCTCACCGAAACGACCAGCTCCGCCTCGTCCACGCAGCGCGCCAGGTCGGTCACGGCTCTCAGCGACGAGGGCAGCTGCACCCCGTCCAGGTAGGGGTTGGTGTGCCTCTCGTTGATCTCTTCGGCGACCTCGGGCTCGTAGGACCAGAGCGTCACCTCGTGCCGGCGCTCGGCGAGGAGCTTGGCCAGCGCCGTGCCCCAGGCCCCGGCCCCGAGCACCGTGGCGCGCAGCGGCCCGCTCACCCGGCGCCGCCCGTGGGCGGCCCGTCCGCGCTCCCCGACCCACCCGCCGCGGCGGGGTCGTCGCCCCGGGACGCGTCGGCCGGGTGGACGTCCGCGCCGCGGCTGCCGCGCCGCCCGAAGCGGTTCTCCTCGCCCCTGAGCAGGCGCCCGACGTTCGATCGGTGCGCCCAGATCACGAAGGCCGCGAGCGCGGCCGAGAGCCACACGAGCGCCGTCCCGCCCGCGTGCGGCGTGAGCGCGATGAGGACGGGGAGCGCGGCGGCCGCGGCGATGGAGCCGAGCGAGACGTAGCCGGTCGGAAACGTCAGCGCGCACCAGACGACGAGGCCGCCCAGCACCGCCCAGGGGGCCAGGCCCAGGAAGACACCCGCGCTCGTCGCGATCCCCTTCCCGCCCCGCAGGCCGACCCAGACGCTGAACATGTGTCCGACGATCGCCGCCAGGCCGAAGGCGAAGGTCCACCCGAACCCGGCTCCGGCGAGGTCGGCGAAAAGCCAGACGGGGAGGAAGCCCTTGGCGACGTCGACGATCACCACGGGCAGGGCAGAACGCAGGCCCAGGACGCGGAACGCGTTGGTGGCGCCCAGGTTACCGGACCCGTGCTCACGTAGATCCACACCGTGAAAGAGGCGTCCGACCAGGTAGCTGGTCGGCGTCGAGCCCACAAGGTAGGAGAGCGCCAGGAAGGCGTAGGTCACCGGCCCGTCCTCGAGTTCGGGTCGCTCGTGGGGGACCTGGTGGAGTGTTTCCGAGCGCCTCCCCACGCGCGATGGGCACGACGCATCGGGAACGCTCCACTAGGCACCGGCACGCTCACGCTGCTCTCGACCGCTCCTCACGCGGATCCGGATCGGCGTGCCCATGAAGGTCCACGCGTCCCGGAAGCCGTTGTGGAGGAAGCGAATGTAGTGGGCCGGCAGCGCCTTCGGAAAGTTCGAGAAGAGGGCGAAGGTCGGTGGGGCGACGGAGACCTGCGTCGCGTAGCGGATCTTCACGCGTCGGCCGCGGTGATGGGGCGGCGGCTGCCGGTGGAGGAGCCGCTCGAGGACCTCGTTGACCTCGTGGGTCTCGATGCGGCGCTCGCGCTCCCGGCTCACCTCGAGGATCAGGTCGAGGCAGCGCCGCACCCGCTGGCCCGTCAGGGCCGACGTGAAGAGGATCGGAACCCATTGGAGGAAGGGGATCCGCCGCCGCACCCTCTTCTCCCACTCGGGCGCCGTCATCGTGTCCTTCTCGACCAGGTCCCACTTGTTGGCGAGGAGGATCAGGCCCTTGCCGGCTTCCCACGCCGTCTGGGCGATGCGGATGTCCTGGGCATGCAGATCCTCTTCGGTGGTGTCGACCAGCAGCACGCACACGTCGGACGTGTGGACGACGCGGTCTGTGCGCAGCGCGCTGTAGTACTCGAGGCTGTCCTTCACCTTCGCCTGGCGGCGCAGGCCGGCCGTGTCCACGAACACGAGAGTCCTGTCGTGGTAGCGCAGCTCCGTGTCGACCGGGTCTCGGGTCGTGCCCGCGATCTCGGACACGACGACGCGCTCCTCCCCCACCAGCCGGTTCACGAGGCTCGACTTGCCGACGTTCGGCTTGCCGACGATCGCCACGCGGATCACCTCCCCCTGCCCCGCCTCCTCCGTCGCCTCGGGCAGCACCTCGAGCAGGCGGTCGAGGAGGTCTCCCGACCCCTTGCCCGAGAGGGCGCTGACGGGGATCGGCTCCCCGATGCCCAACGACCAGAAGTCGTGGTGGCTCTGGTCGTCGGGGAGGTTGTCGATCTTGTTGGCGACGAGCAGGACCGGCGGCGGGGCCTTGCGCAGGAGCTCGGCGAGGCGCTGATCGAGCGGGTGGACGCCGGCCTTGCCGTCGACGAGGAAGAGGATCGCGTCCGCCTGGTCGACCGCGGCGAGCGCCTGGCTGCGCACCGCCACGTCCAGGGTCTCCTGGCTCCCTTCGACGACGCCGCCGGTGTCGACGATGAAGAAGTCGCGACCGGCCCAATGGGCCCGGGCGAAGTTGCGGTCGCGCGTGACGCCCGGCCGGTCGTCGACGATGGCCAGGCGCCTGCCGCTGACCCGGTTGAAGAACGTCGACTTGCCGACGTTGGGTCGCCCCACGACCGCGACGACGGGGAGCCGGCCGCTCATGGCGCGCTCAGAGCCTCCGTGACCTCGTACCCCGTGCGCACGTCGGCCGGAGCCAGCCGGGAGCGGAGCTCGCCGAGCGCGACCCCGTCGATGAGGACCCCGTCGTGGTTGAGCGCCTCGGCGGGGAGGACCACGACGTCTCCCGCCCGTCCCGGGCCCAGCGCGGAGAGGAGATCCTCGCCACCGAGCAGGCCCGCGATCGTGACCGACGGTCCGAAGTACCGGTTCTCCACCTCGACGACCTCGACGTCCGCGCCGGTGGCTCCGCCGAGGCGTCCGGCCCTGTCCCGGAGGAAGGGCGCCATCGACGCTCCGGTCACCAGGCGGACGCGGCGACCCTCGTACGAGGGGACCCGGGCGAGCCCCTCGTCGAAGCCGTCGACGAAGCGCCGCACGGCGCCGACGCCGTTCTCGTACAGCGCGCCCTCGTCGTAGTAGGAGGCCTCGGGAATCGGCAGGCCCGCGATCAGGTACAGCTCGTCGGCCGCGTATGCCCAGCCGAGACCGCGTTCGGCGCGCGCGCGGCCGCGGGCCCCGTCGACCCGCCCCACCGCGGACCGCGCCTCGGCCGCGGTCAGCGGGCGCACGGGTCGGTGGATGTTGTAGCGGGTCAGCCCCACGGGGACCACGGAAAGGGAGAGAACCCCGGGACCGAGCGCCCACAGGTCCTCGATCGTCCGGTCGAGGTGCGCGCCGTCGTTCCACTCCGGGCAGAGCACGACCTGCGTGTGCACCTCGAGTCCACCGGCGAGCAGCTCGCGAAGCTGCTCCAGGATGAGGCCGGCGCGCCGGTTCACCAGAAGGCGCTCCCGGACCGCCGGCTCCGTCGCGTGGACGCTCACGTACAGCGGGGAGATCCGCTGCTCGACGAGCCGCGCCAGCCCCTTGGGCCCGAGGTTGGTGAGGGTGACGTAGCTGCCGTACGTGAAGGAGAGCCGGAAGTCGTCGTCCCGCAGCCAGAGGCTGGGGCGCGCGCCCTCCGGGTTGCCGTCGATGAAGCAGAACACGCACTCGTTCGCGCACTCGCGGATCGTGTCCGGAGCCGGAACGATGCCCACGCGGGACCCGGGATCACGCTCGATCTCGTAGATGAGCACCTCTCCGTCCGGGGAGACCGTCTCGATCTCCAGGTCCGTGTCGGAGAGAAGGAACGTGAGGTCGATCCCGTCGCGCACGCGCTCGCCGTTGATGCGCACCACGCGCGAGCCGATCTGCAGGCTCAGCTCGTCGGCGATGCTGCCGGCCTCGATTTCTGCGATGCGAACCACGGGAGGGCAAGGGCGAAGGGCGAAGGGGCCCGGAGCGGGCAGATGAAGCTAACCGGGGCCCAGGTGCGCTTCAATTTGGCATCGGCTTGACCGATCGGCCGCACCCGGCGCAGCTTCGGAGTCACGGAGGGAGCAGCACCCGGACACGTTCCGAGCACGGAGGTGGGATGAAGCACGCAGTTCCGAGCGTCGGAGGTCGGCTGAGCGCGGCGCGGCCTGCGGGCAGGCGCGCGCTGTGGGCCGTCGCGCTCACGGGGCTCGTGGCGTGCGAGCAGGTGGAGCAGGTCCAGGACCGCTTCCGGGATCTCACGCCCTACGAGGCGTACCAGCAGAGCCTGGCGGACGCCGGTCTCGCACGGACCGCTCTGGGTCGGGACTGGCTGGCCGCCGGGCGCAGCGCCGTGGAGGGGGCGGCCCCGGTGACGCTGCCGTTCGAGGAGGAAGGCTTCCTGACCGAGGAGGAGCCCGGCGCGATGGCGTACCGGCTCTCGGTCGAGCGCGGTCAGCGCCTCACGGGAGAGGTCTGGCTGACCGGCTCGGACGAGACGAAGCTGTTCGTCGACCTCTTCCGCGTGCCCGCCGCCGAGGACGATCCCCCCCGTCCGGTCTTCTCTTCGGACTCCCTACCGGGAGGATTCGTCCACGAGCCGTGGCGGGGTGGGGAGTTCATCCTGCGCGTGCAGCCGGAGCTCCTTCGGGGGGGTCAGTACCGTGTGACGCTCCGGGTCGAGCCCCAGCTCGCCTTTCCCGTCGACGGGCAAGGGATGCGCGCTTTGCAGAGCGTCTTCGGCGCCGACCGTGACGGCGGCCGCCGCTCGCACGACGGAGTCGACATCTTCGCTCGGCGCGGCACGCCGGTGCTGGCCGCGTCGGCCGGCCTCGTCAACCGCGTCAACGTGACCAACCTGGGTGGCAAGGTCGTGTGGGTCCGCGATCCCGTTCGCAACTCGAACGTCTACTACGCCCACCTCGACAGCCAGTACGTCAGCAACGGGCAACGGGTCGAGGTCGGCGACACCCTGGGCTTCGTGGGCAATACGGGGAACGCGCGCACCACCCCGCCTCACCTGCACTTCGGGGTCTACCGGCGCGGCGAGGGTCCCGTCGATCCCTCCCCCTTCCTGCGCCCTCCCCCCGGCGAGCTCCCGGCGCTCACGGTCGATCTGGAGCGGCTCGGCACATGGGTGCGCCTGCGCAACGACGGGATTCGCCTGCGGGCGGCTCCCGGACAGCGCGCCGCCGTCCTTCGGGAGCTCGGCCAGTACACGCCCCTGCGCGTGCTGGGCGGGTCGGGCGACTATTTCAGGGTGCGCCTCCCCGACGGTGGAGCCGGGTACGTGGCGGGCCGCTTGACCGAGCCCGCGGACCGACCCCTCGACTCGCAGGTGGCCGCGGGTGACGAGCCGATCCGCACCCGGCCGGACCGGGCGGCGCCCGTGATCGCCACGCTGGACGATGGCGCCGAGGTCCCCGTGCTGGGCCGCTTCGAGGGCTATCTCTACGTGGTGGGCCCGGCGGGCCGACCCGGCTGGCTCGCCGAAGCGGCGCAGCAGCAGGACTGAGGCCCGGGCGCGCTCGGGACGCCCGTCCGCCCCCGGGTGGGCGGGGCGCCCGAGGCGGACGCCCCGCCGACGCTCACCTCGACGGGAGGCGGATCCAGCGGCCCGGCCCCAGCGACCCGACGTGGGCCACCGGCTGCCGGCGCAGCTCCGCGAGCGCGCGAGCCAGGCGGTCCCGCTCGTCGGGCCGCAGCGGGACCGTGAAGACGAAGCCGGTGATCGGGATCATCTCACCGGTCGTCGGGTCGGGGTTCCGTGCTCCTGCATCCCGGAGCACGAGGAGCGACATGGCGAGAGCCTCCGGGGTGACCTCCCCGGGGCGCAGGACGATGACGTCCCGGGCTCTCTCGCGGATCACGAGCGCCTTGGCGTCGATGGCCGGGAACTCGTCCGGCAGGGCGATGGCGAGGTCGCGCGCCCCTCCCTGGGCCGCC
>JBFFWJ010000094.1:0-9685 GCA_041570315.1 Longimicrobiales bacterium
GAGTGGGAACCAGCGCGTCTCGGTCATCGCGATCTCGGAGGTGGAGCGAAGGTAGACGTCCTTGGCCTCGACGAGCCGCCCGGCGGCCTCGAGGGTGCGGCCGCGCTCCCACCACCCCCAGCAGTGTCGGGCCTCGCAGCCCAACGTGCGCTGGACCCGGTCGATCGCATCGAGGGAGCGCTCCCAGTCTCCGGTCACGTATCCGATGCCCCACTCCATCAGCGCGTATCCCATCCGACGCTCTCGGCCCCTCGCGGAAGGCGGAAACGCGGCCTCGTATGCGGCGAGCACCGAGTGGGCGCGCTCCGAGCTTCCGGCCAGCGCGAGCGTCGCCACTACGGCCGCGTCGGCCCATCCATCCGCCGACAGCCGTCCCGCCTCCGCCAGCTCGAACAGGCGGTCGAAGAGCCCTTCGACCGCATCGGTCCGTCCCCCGAGGATCGCAAGGGCGTGCGCCCACTGCGAGAGCGCCTCGACCGCCCACGACGGCTGGCCCGAGGCTTCGGCGAGGCGCACCGCCTCGTCGATGTGCTCGCGGGCCTCCGCCAGTCGTCCCAGGCCGAAGTCTTCGGAGGCGAGTTGCATCGCCATGAACGCCGTTCGCCCGGCGGACGTCTCACCCAGCTCCCTTGCTGCGAGGCGCGCGTCGTGCGCCTCGCGGAACCGACCCTGCATCGTGAGGAGGTCCGCCCGTCGGTCGTGCGCCACCGGGTTGTCGGGGTAGCGGGCGATCATCCGCTCGGCCATCGCGCTCGCGTCGTCGGCGCGGCCGACCGCCGAGTAGCGCTCGACGAGGTTCGCGTGGGCGCCGAAGGTGGCGCCCGGGCCATCGACGGCGCGCTCCAGCAACTCGATCGAACGCTCGACGGCCGTTCCCGGTAGTCCGATGGCGAGATTGTTCAGGGCCGTCGGCTCGTCGGGGTTCGCGTCCAGCACGCGCTCGTACGCCTGGAGCGACCGCTGCTCGTCCGACTCCGCGTAGGTGAAGTAATAGGCTTCGGCGAGCCAGCGCTCCGTCTCGGTCATGCGGTCCCGCAGCTCGAACGCCCGGCGGACGGCGTGGTCGGCACGCTGCGGATCGCCGGACGAGTTCCGAAGCACGACCCCCAGCTTGCGCCAGGCCATGCCGAAGTCCGCGTCGAGCTCCAGAGCCGCCTCGAGGAGCGCGATCGCTTCCTGCTCCCGGCCCCGACCGTGCAGCGCGACGGCCTCGGTATACGCTTCGAGCGCCTCCAGTGACGACGTCGTGACGGCTTCCAGGGACTCGCCTCTGCGGATCGCGCGCAGCGACTCGCCCGCCTTCTCGCGGATGCGCTCCGAGAGCTTGTCGATCGACGCGAGGATGTCGGCCTCGGCCTCCGCCGTCTCGCGGAAGGCGGCCAGCACGTCCCCGGACTGCGCCTCCACGAGGGAAGCCGTGAGCACGTATCCGCCCCCGAGTGCCCCGATCTCGCCGTGGATGAGCGCCTTGATGCCGTCGCGCATCGCGATCTCGCGACCCACCGGAGCGGTGACCGGAGCGTCGGCGGACAGGCCCATGCGCCGCTTGGCTTCGGCGACGTAGCTCTCCGGCACCACGGACAGCGCGGAAGACTCGACCAGGTCCACCCTGAGCGCCTCGGTCACGAGCCGCCCGATCCCCGGATCACCGGTCGTGGTCGTGAAGTCCGCCAGAACGACGGGCTCGCGCTCCTCGAAGACGCCCTGCGCCTCGAGGGAGCCCAGCGGGCCGAGCCCCGTCGACCACATCACGAAGTAGGCGAAGATCGACATGCCGAGCAGCGTGAACGCCCCCAGCCCACCGAAAAGGGCGTTTCGCCACGTGAAGAGGCGGGCGCGGGCGCGGGGTCGCGTCGACGGCCGGTCAAGCGACCCGGTCCCGGCCGCGAGGGTGGCCGGCGGCTCCTCGGGCGTCGCGGGCGCATCGGGCGGCGGGGCGACGCCCGGCATCCCCTCCTGGACGAACGCGGTCGCGACGCACATCGGCAGCCCGAGCAGGAGCAGCACGAGGGCCATCGTCGGCGTCCAGTCGGGCAGTCCCGCCGTCTCGGTCAGGAGCTCGACGACCTGAAGCACGCCCCACGATGCGGCCAGGAAGATGCCGAGCACCTGCCACAGTGAGCGTCGGTGCACCTCACGCACGAATTGCTTGAGGTCGCTCATCGGGGCGGGGCCGACGTGGCAAGGGCCGGCGGACGCCAGACCCTGCGAAGGGCCCGCATCCTTCGGATGCGCGGAGCGGTGGGAGGCATGGTGGCAAATCTACCGGCCGCAGCGGAGCGTCGAAAGCTCCGAGCCTGGGGGGTGGCGAGTGCGGGGATCGCGGAGCGGGAGCTTTCGGCCGACGACGTCCGCGACCGCTTCTCCTACCCTCCTCGGACCGCGGTGGCCCGCATCTCGACGTAGCCGTCATCGTCCGTGACGAGGCGTACGTAGAGGGGCAGGGGGAGGGCATCGTCGTAGCAGGTGTCGATCCTGACCTCGCCGTCCTCCCGCATGACCGCGCGTACCCCGCTCGAGCCCGCGTAGCTGCAACGCTCGGTGACCTCGAACGACACGTTGCCCATCGTCCAGGAGTTGCCCACGGTCCAGGCCTGCCCCATGAACATCGTCCACGTCGGCGCGTAGAGCGCCGCCGCCACGGGGGCCAGCGTGAAGCAGCTCATCATCATCTGTCCGCTGACCGCCGGGCCCGGCGCCACCGAGCTCGTCGTGTTGCACGCGTTCTCGCCCACCTGCGCTTCGACCCTGAGCTGGACCTGGCCGCCGCTCCCCTCCGCGACCGAGACTTCGTAGAAGCCCTGCGACAGCTCGCCGTTCTCCTGGTACGCGACGTCGAAGCGCATCATCTGACCCGCCCGAAACTGATACAGGTTCTCGACGCCGGTCTGCCCGAACGCGAGAACGGGAGTGAGCGCGGCCGCCGTGGGCGTTACGGTCACGGCGAAGAACAGGCCGACGCAGGTTCGACGTAGCATGTGTCGCACACTCCGGACGAGGGTTGCAGGGCCCGCTGCGGTGCAGCGCCTCCGGTACGCGCGGCTTCCGGCGCTCCTCCGCATCGGCAAGGTACGCGGCGGCCTCTCTCCCGCGCCAACCGAGCTCCGGCCCGCCGGCGTCCGGGGGCGCGCAGGGCGTGACGGGCGGAGGCCGACGAGGCCCGCCGACGGGGCCTTGCAGCCGCTCACCGGCGCGCCGCATGTTCACCGGATGCCGAGTTCGAACTTCCGCCGGGCCTTCGGCCGGCCTTCCGGTCGTGCCCGGGCTCCGGCCCTGCTGCTGGCCGCGTCCTGCGCGCTCTTCGCAGCGATCGGCCCTCGTGAGGTCGCGGCCCAGCCGGCTCCCCCTGCCGTCCGGAGCTGGGATCCCGCCGCGGCGGCCGCGTACCTCGACCAACGCATCGCGTGGTGGATGAGCTGGCCGAACGCGGCCCGCGACCACGATACGGCGTGCATCTCGTGCCACACGTCCCTGCCCTATGCCCTGGCCCGGCCTTCGCTACGGGCCGCCCTGGGCGAGCGCGGTCCAGCCGCGTCCGAGACCGCGCTCGTGGAGGGCGTCCGCAAGCGCGTTGCGCTCTGGAACGAGGTCGAGCCCTACTACCCCGACCAGACCGTCGGCCTGCCCAAGACGAGCGAATCCAGAGGGACCGAGGCCGTGCTCAACGCCCTCGTCCTCGCGGACCGGGACCGGGAGACGGGCCAGCTCTCCGACGGCACCGGCAAGGCGCTCGCCAACCTCTGGGCGCTCCAATTCACACGCCGGGAGGGCACCGGCGGGTGGGCGTGGCTCCACTTCGGCCTGGCCCCCTGGGAGTCCGACGGCGCCGAGTATTTCGGGGCTGCTCTGGCGGCAGTCGCCGTGGGGATCGCACCGGGCGGCTATGCGGAGCGCGAGGGGCCGCAGGATCGAATCGACCTGCTGCGCGCCTACCTGCTCGACGACTGGAGGAGCCGGCCGGTGTTCGACCGCCTCATGCTGGCCTGGGCCGGCGCGGAGCTCGCCGGGCTCCTCACCCCGGAGGAGACCGGTTCGATCGTGACCGACCTCGGACGGCTCCAGAACGCGGACGGCGGCTGGAGCCTGTCCTCGCTTCGTGAGTGGCCGCGGGAAGACGGCTCTCCGCAGGACCCGTCGAGCGACGGCTATGCGACAGGCCTGGTCGCCTACGTGCTTCAGCGGACGGGCGGGGCGCAGGGCGAGCCCGGCCTCGGCCGTGCGCTCGACTGGCTCGTCCGGCACCAGGATCCGATCACCGGCGGCTGGTGGACGCCGTCGCTGAACGAGGATCGGGATCCGGAGTCCGACCGTGGACGGTTCATGTCGGACGCGGCGACGGCCTTCGCCGTGCTGGCCCTGACCGAGGCGGAACGAGGGCGCTGAGCCCCGGCGGCGGACCGAGATCGGGGAGCTCGAGTCCCTCCTGCCCCGCGATCTTGTCGGCAGTGCCACGGCGTTCGGCGACGCTCCCGCGGATTCACACCTCACCACGGGGACCGCGTCGACCGCAGCTCGGAGCGCTGCCGGGACCCCCGGTCGAGCCTGGAGACGCGACGCCCCGAGCCGGACGTTGGAGGTCAAGCCCGTCGAGGGAGACTCGCGTTACATTCCGCCATGATTTCCGTCCCGACCCACTTCGAGCAGATGGGCGGTGCCGAGGGCATCCGCGCGCTGGTAGACCGTTTCTACGACCTCATGGACTCGGCGCCGGAAGCGGCGGGGATCCGCGCGCTCCATCCGCCGTCCCTCGACATGGCCCGGACGAAGCTCTACTGCTTCCTCGTCGGTTGGACGGGTGGCCCGCCGCTGTACGTCCAGCGTTACGGCCACCCGATGCTCCGAGCGCGCCACCTCCCCTTCCCGATCGGTGAGGCCGAGCGCGACGCGTGGACCTGGTGCATGGGTCGCGCCCTCGACGAGCAGGAGATGCCCCAGGAGTTGCGGGACCACCTGAAGGAGCGCTTCCGGGCCGTGGCGGATCACATGCGCAACCTGCCCGGGCGCTAGCCCCGTCGAGCCAGCTGCTCCGGACCATTCACGGCAGCTCGGCAGGAGACCTTCGTAACGGAGGACCTCGCTCGGAGGCGCGGCTCCTCGCACGACGCGAAGAGGATCGGGGCGGGGAGCCCCCCACCTCCGGCCACCGTCGCGACGTGCCCGTCTCGAGGTCGGCTACGAGACCCTGGGGTACGTCGCGTCGGGCGCGCGATCGCCGAGCCATGTGACGAACCTGAAGAACGTCACGCCCGTGAGGAACACGAGGGCCGTGAAGATCCAGAGTCCGGCACCCATGGGCAGGATCACAACGGCTGCAACGAATTGCACCCCGATGGAGAGGTAGAGGAATCGGGCTACGAAAAGGCGCGACCGGTCCCGAATGAAGCGGGCTCCCAACGGTGCTCCGAGCACGACGATGGGAACCGAGACCCACCAATACTCCCATGCTCGAGGTGCCATGGGGGCCGTGATCCACTCGCGCCACACCACCGCGGCCAGTGAATTGGACGCCATGAGCACGACCGAGGTCGGCGTGGCCACCCGCTCATCGATGCGGAACGCGAGCACCAGGACGGAAAACGTCAGGATGTCGAGGCCGCTTCCCGTGATGCCGCTGATGCTCCCGCCGACGACCCCGATGCCGGCCAGGGCCAGCGCATGGAAGCGACCGAAGCCCGCGATCCGGGCCTGCACCTCCCGGCCGGCATTCGTGTTGATCCAATAGAGGGCCATCCCGAAGCTCAACCACACGCTCACGAAGAAGAGCTTCGTGGGCGTCGGGGCGAGGAGCGGGGCGATCCACTCCATTCCCAGCACGACCCCGACGGCGCCCCCGGCCCCCGCCCACACGATGGCCCGCGTCTCGACCGGAATCCGCAGGGCGAGGATCGTCACCGAGGCCGCCGTCATGCCCACGGACTGGATGAGAAGCGAAAAGTCCCGGGCCACGACGGGCGGGACGCCCAGCCCCAACGTCATGACGGGAAAGGCCACGGCGCCACCGCCCTCGGAGGTTGCCCCGGCGATGAAGGATCCGGCGGCCATCGTGAGCGACATCGGCCAGCCGCTGGCGAAGAGGTGCCAGGCCTCGCGACTCGCCATGGACGCGAGCCAGATCATCCAGACGATCGCACAGACCCATGGTATGGGGTGCCTCGTCCAGCGGACGGACCGTGCGCCGTGCTCGGACAAGGCGCGTTCTGCTCGGGCTCTTTCCTCCGATGATGACCTCGGCACGACGACCCTCCGTGAGAAACGCCCCCTGTCCGCCCGCTTGCCTCCGAGCGCCGCCCCGGGGTTCGGCTACAGTCTATCCACGGGGGCACTCACCAGGAACCGAATGCATTCCTTGCATACCGAATTCCGTTGCTCCTATCGTCCAAAAGGAAGCATCGAGGCGCGATCCTCGCCCCTACGCTCCCCCCCGATCCCAGCGGCATCCTCATGCGAGACGTGCTCCGGTGAGCTCAACCGACGTCATCCTCGATTGGATACGAACGAACTGCCTTGCGAGCGATGCTTCCGGGCTCGGGCCCGACTCGAAGCTCCTCGAGACCGGCCTGCTCGATTCCCTTCACGTGGTCCAGGTCGTGGCGTTCGTAGAAGACCGCTACGGGGTCGCGATCGACCTCGAGGACCTCACTCCGGAGAATTTCGAGACGGCTCGGCAGATCGGGTCTTTGGCCGACCGCCTTCGGGCCGGGCCCGCGAGGTAGTGACTCGCGCTCCCGTTGCGGTCTCGGTTGTGATCGCGACCCGGAACCGCCCAGAATCCGTGGCGGCCGCGGTCCGGTCGGTCCTCGAGACGAGCGGTCCGGCCTTCGAGCTGCTCGTTGCCGATCAGAGCTCGGATGGCGCGACCGAGGACCGGTTGAAGGAGTTCGCCGCTGACCACCGCGTCGTTCACGTGGCGCTGGGCCCTCGGCCCGGTCTATCCAGGGCTCGCAACGATGTGATCGCCCGAGCCAGGGGCGAGATCATCGCGATCACTGATGACGACTGCGAGGTGGCGCCCGATTGGCTCGACGCCATCACACGGGCCTTCACCCGTGAGCCGGGACTCGGGGTCCTCTTCGGGAACGTGGGAACGTCGGAATTCGACACGACGTCCGGGTTCATTCCGGCATGTTCCGTCCGGGAGTGGCGGTTGGCCCGAAGCCCCTGGCGGGGGCATCGGGTGGACGGCATGGGGGCCTGCATGGCCCTCCGGCGCGCCTGCTGGGAGGACCTGAGAGGGTTCGACGAGTTCTTCGGCCTCGGCGCCCGTCTGCGGGCCGCCGAAGAGGGCGACGTCGCCATCCGGGCCCTGGAGCGCGGGTGGGCCGTGGCGCAGGCCCCCGAGGTCCACGTGGTCCACCACGGGTTCCGAGACTGGTCTGCGGGAGCCGGCGTGATCGAAGGCTACTGGTTCGGCGCCGGCGCGGCCCGGACGAAGGCGCTGCGCATGCGCTGGTCCACCGGGCTCTGGGGCCTGGCCGCTTTGCTCGGGCGGTGGGTCTTCGAGCCCTCCCCCGTGGCCTCCTCCATCGGTCCTCGACTTCGTCGGTTCCAGCAGTTCCGCGCCTTCGTCGCCGGGTCCCTGACCGCTCTGGCCCTTCCCCTCGACCGTGACTCGGGCCACTTCCGACCGACGGCCGATCGTGGGTCGCTCGCCCGGGGGGAGCCCGCGCATCATCCTGCGGTCGGCTGCGATCCGCGTTGAGCACGCTGTCGTCGGTCCTCGACCGGCTGGCGTTCCGTCTGAAGACCGGCTGGCCCTCGCCCCCACGGGCTCCGGGGGTCGGCCGCGGCCCCGACTTCCTGGGCATCGGGGCCCAGAAGGCCGGCACCACCTGGCTCCACGAGTGCCTTCGCCGTCACCCCGAGGTCTATCTCCCCCCGGAGAAGGAGCTGCACTACTTCGATGAGCGGCAGTACCGGAGCTTCCGGTCCTATGCGAGCCGGTTTCGGCCGGCGGGGCCCCGCCTCCGGGGCGAGATCACACCGGCCTACGGCATCCTGCCCGCGCATCGTGTCGCGCTCGTTCATCGATTGCTCCCGGACCTGAAGCTGATCCTGCTGCTTCGAGATCCGGTCCAGCGGTCCTGGTCGCAGGCCCTCATGGAGCTGGCCGACCTTCCGGGAAGGTCGCCGGAGAGCATCTCGGTGGACGAATGGATCCGCTTTCTGGGGTCTCCGGCGTGCCGGGCCCGAAGCGACTACGAGTCGATGCTCGCCCGATGGACCGCGCACTTCGGCGAGGACCGCATGTTCGTGGGCTTCCACGACCATGTCGCGTCGCGCCCCAGGGACCTGCTGAGCGACATCTTCGACTTCCTCGGGGTCGCTCCGCCCGCGGATTGGTCCGCCTACCCGACGGAAGCGCGTGTTCAACCCGCCGGCGTCCGGGGTGGCCGGTATGAGCCCCGTCCGCCCATGCCCTCTCCCGGTCGCGACTGGCTCGTGTCGACGTGGTCGGGCCCCATCGCCCGCCTCGCTCTGCGGTTCCCGGACCCGGTGTCATCGTGGGGCGCATGAGTGTGAGCCCCATCCTGGTCACGGGGATGCATCGGTCCGGCACCACGCTGCTGACTCGCCATCTGATCCGCTCGGGCGTGTTCATGGGGGCGTTCCGGGAGCACAACGAGGAGGCCCGATTCTTCCTGAGCCTGAACCGGCGCCTCCTGCGTGGCGCGGGCGCGCGCTGGGATCGGCCTGCGCCTCTTTCGATCTCCTTGGCGGACCGACGAGAGCTCGGCCGGGCGGTCGAGGCCTGTTCCGGTGCCTGGCGGTCGTGGCGGGCCCTGCGCTACACGGGACTCGGGCGCCGTAGGCACATCCTGGAAGGGCACTGGGGGTTCAAGGATCCGCGCACCGTCTTCACTGCTGCCGTCTGGCTCGGGGTCTTCCCCGACGCACGCATCGTCATGCTCTTTCGCAACGGGGTCGACGTGGCGGTCAGCCTCAGACGGCGAGAGCTGAATCCCCCCCGTTTTCACAGGATCGCCCGCGACGGGTCCGTGCGCTGCCGGGAGCTCGACGGTGGGTTCGCCCTGTGGTGCGAGTACGTCGAGGCGGGGATGGCCCTCCTGGACTCGCTTCCCGAGGGCCGGGGGGTGCCCGTGCGGTATGAGGATTACGTTGCCGATCCCGGTGGCGTCCTGGGCAGCGTCCTGCGCCGTCTCGGCGTGGACGGACCCCATGAGGGCACGCTCGAGACGAAGGTCGCCGACACGAGGGCGCCCGGGGCCGGAGGGGTCGCTCCCTCCGCGGGCGACGTGGAGAAGCTCTCGAAGAGGGCCGCGCGGCATCCCCTCATGCAGCGGCTCGGCTACGGCTCCGTCGAGCCGTCCGGGCTGTCGACGCGTCCCGAGCGGAAGAGGGGTCCATGAAGGTGGACGTCGTCCTTCCCCTCTTCCAGCCGGGAGAGACGTGGCTTCGAGAAGCCGTGGACAGCGTGCGGGCCCAGACCCATCGCGACTGGAGCCTCTTTCTCATCGATGATGCCTCGGACGATCGCCGCACGGAGCGAATGGCCGGGGAGTACGCCGACGCGGACGACCGAATCCGCTTCCTCCGGACGCGACGCCGGCTCGGCCCGGGGCAGGCCCGCATGTTCGCCCTGGCGCGCGGCGAGGGGCAGGCCATCGCGTTCATCGACCAGGATGACCGTTGGAAGCCCCGGAAGCTCGAGGCTCAGATCACCCGA
>JBFFWJ010000095.1:0-9599 GCA_041570315.1 Longimicrobiales bacterium
ATGCCAACACTTATGAACGATGCTAAACAATTACTCTCTTTTCAAAGAATCTCGTTCATCGCGGTAATCAGTGCCGCGTTCTCTTCATCAGTGCCGACAGTGATTCTCAATTTGTCATCCAGTGGCGGTTTACTGTAATACCGAACGAGGATTCGGCGGGCCCTGAGGGCATCGTGGAGGGCGAGCTGCCGGGGGGGATCGCCGTGCACCAGGAAGATCCGCTTCAGCCGGTCGCGATCGAAGTGGCCGAGGAACTCGATCAGCTCGGGCTCGTCGGCGTGCGCCGAGTACGCGTTCATGACCTCCACGTGGGCGCGCAGGCGGTGCGTCTCGCCGAAGATGCGGATCTCCCGGTGCCGCTCCACGATCTTGCGCCCGAGCGTGTTCGGGGCGCAGTAGCCGACGATCATGACCGTGTTCTTCGGGTCCTCCACCGTGTTGCGGAGATGGTGGAGGATGCGGCCCGCCTCGGCCATGCCCGACGCCGACAGGATCACCATGGGCAGGCGGGAGGCGTTGAGCCGCTTGGAGTCCTTCACGTCGCGGATGTAGGTGAGCCGCGCGAAGCCGAAGGGGTCGGGGTCCTTGGCCATGTAGGCGAGCAGCTCCGAATCGTAGCACTCGGGGTGCCGGCGGAAGACGTCGGTCACGTTGACGGCGAGCGGGCTGTCGACGTACACGGGGATGGAGGGCAGCCGGCCCTCGTTGGTCAGCTCGTCGAGCCGGAAGACCAGCTCCTGCGTGCGGCCGACCGCGAAGGCGGGGATGACGACCTTTCCTCCGCGCCTCGCCGTCTCTCCGACGACCTGCGCGAGACGGTCCTTCGCCCGGTCCGCGGGCTCGTGCACCCGCCCGCCGTACGTGGACTCGCAGATGAGGTGGTCGCAGTCCGCCATCGGCCGGGGGTCGCGCAGGATGGGGCGACCGGGCCTGCCCACGTCGCCGGTGAACCCCAGCCTGACCGTCCTTCCGTCCTCGCGCAGGGTCAGCACCATGGTCGCCGAGCCGAGGATGTGCCCGGCGTCGCGGTACTCCACGTCGAGGCCCGGGAAGGGGGAGAAGCTCCGGTCGTAGTCCACGGCGACGAAGCGCTCCACGACGTCGGCCGCGTCCCGCTTGTCGTAGAGCGGCTCGATCTCGTCGGCGCCCCGGCGCTTCTCTCGACGGTTCACCCACTCCGCGTCCTTCTCCTGGATGTGCGCGCTGTCGGCGAGCATCGTCGCGCACAGGTCCCGGGTCGCGTGGGTGGCGTAGACCGACCCCCGGAAGCCCTCCTTCCACAGCTTCGGCAGGAGCCCGGAGTGGTCGATGTGGGCGTGCGACAGGAGGACGACATCCACGTCGGAGGGGCGGACCGGGAACTCGGCGTTGATGCGGCGGGCCTCGCTGCGGCGGCCCTGGAAGAGGCCGCAGTCCAGCAGGACCGTGCGCCCGGCGACCTCGACGACGTGCATCGAGCCGGTGACGGTTTGCGCGGCCCCCCAGAAGGTCAGCCTCATCGGGGCCCCACGCCGTCGACGGCCGACGGGCGGACGGTCGACGGGCCGTCCTTCACGGCTCAAACGGCCCGAAGAGCAGGTTGCCCGCCGCGCCCGCGTCCGATCCGCGGTAGAACTCCCGGCTGAGGTCGAGCAGCTCGTCTCGCGTGATCGCGCCGTCGCCGTCCGCGTCGAGCGCCTCGAAGACCGTGCGGGCGAGCTCCACGGCGAGGCCGAAGACGCCGTAGAAGCCCTCGAACTCCCCGGCCCCGATCCGGCCGTCCTCGTCGAGGTCGAACACCGCGAAGAGGCGATCCGCGATCGCCTCCGCCTCGGCCTCGTAGCGCGCGTCGTCGGACAGCGCCCCCGCCCAGTAGCCGAGCCACTCGTCGAGGTCCACGCCCCCGTCGCCGTCCCCGTCCGCCGCGGCCCGCAGCGCCCCCCACCGGGCGAGGTAGGCCTCCCGCAGAGACCGGTAGGCGGGGGAGCCGTCGCCCTGCCCGTGCAGGACGCGGATGTTCTCGAGGATGCGCTCGAAGTCCGACTGCTGGACGCGCCCGTCGTCGTCCACGTCGTAGACCTCGAAGTATCGGGTCAGCTTCCTGGTCTGGAGGTCGCTCAGCATCGGTCCTCGCCCTCGGAGTCGTCGTCGGGATGCACGCCGAAGATACGCGGATCGCGCGCGTCGCCTACCCGAGCGCGACGACGACGCAAGACTTCACCTCGGGAAGCTCGAGGAGCGCCCCGGAGACCTCGCCGCCCACCTCCCCGTCGACGCTGATCGCGGCGAGCGCGTCGCCTCCGCGGGTCATCCGGGCCTGATGGTACTCGGCGATGTTGATCCCGTGGTCGCCGAGGATCGTTCCGACCCGTCCGATGACGCCGGGGACGTCGTCGTTGCGGAGCACGATGAGCGTCCCCGCGGGCACGATGCCGACGTGGTAGTCGGCGATGCGGACGATGCGCGGGTGCGCCTCCCCGAGAAGGGCGCCTGCGAGCAGGAAGTCGCCGCGCTCCGCGCGCGCGACGACCTCCACGTACTCGGCGTAGTCGGCGTGCCGCGTCACCCGCGTCCGGGCGACGCCGATGTCGCGCTGCCTGGCGAGGTGTCCGGCGCTGACGAAGTTCACCTGGTGCGCGCCGAGGACGTTCTCGAGCAGGCCCATGAGGACGTAGGCGGTCAGCGGCTGGAGAGCCTCGTCGGACTCGCCCGCGTAGCGCACCTCGAGCTCCCGCACGCCGCCCGGCGCGAGCGCGCAGGCGAGATGGCCGAGGTGCCGGCCGAGGCCGAAGAGGGGCCCCAGGGCTCGCAGCGTCTCGCTCCCGATCGCCGGGGCGTTGAGCGCCCGGGAGAGGTCGCCCTCCGCCAGCGCGGCGCGGACCGCCTCGGCGATCTCCGTCGCCACCAGCTCCTGCGCCTCCACCGTGGAGGCTCCGAGGTGCGGCGTCAGCACGACGTTCGGCGCCTCCCGCAGCGGCGAGTCGGGCTCGAGGGGCTCGTTGGCGTAGACGTCGAGCGCGGCTCCGGCGAGCGCACCGTCCCGGAGCGCCGCCGCGAGCGCGGCCTCGTCCACGACCCCTCCCCGCGCGACGTTGACCAGGAACGCCGTGGGCTTCATGCGCGCCAGCGCGCCCGCGTCGATCAGGCCCCGGGTGGAGTCCGTGAGCGGCACGTGCAGCGACAGCACGTCGGCCGCCTCGAGCACCTCCTCGAGCGTGTCCTTGCGGTCGACGGGGATGTCCGCAGCCCGCTCGTCCGTCAGGTACGGGTCGTACGCGACGACGCCCATGCCGAAGGCGCGGCAACGCCGCGCGTCCGCGCTGCCGATGCGGCCCGCGCCGACGAGGCCGAGCGTGCGCCCGCGCAGCTCGACGCCCTTGAGGCGGGAGCGCGCCCACTCGCCGGCCCGGACGGAGGCGTCCGCCTCGGCGACCCTGCGCGCCATCGACAGCACCAGCGCGAGCGTCAGCTCCGCGGCCGACACGGTGTTGCCCGCCGGCGCGTTCAGCACCGCGACCCCGCGCTCGGTCGCCGCCTCCAGATCGATGTTGTCCACGCCCACGCCCGCGCGTCCGACCACGCGCAGCCGGGGAGCCCGCGCGAGCATCTCGCCGGTGACCCTGGTCGCGCTGCGCACGATCAGCCCCTCGGCCTCCGCCAGCGCCTCGCCAAAGGCCGGGTCGGCGGGGTCGTCGACCTGCGCGATCTCGAAGCGCGCGTCGCCCCGCAGCGGCGCGAGCCCCGCGGCCGACACCTTGTCGGTGACGAGCACGCGATGGTCCGCGACGCTCATGCGAAGACCTCCGTGAGCACCTCGAGGAGGCCCTCGACGTCCTCCACCGTCTTGTCGCCCATGTGCCCGATCCGGAACGTGCTCTCCTTGAGCTTTCCGTATCCTCCGCCGATGAGCCATCCGCGCTCGCGCACCGCGGCCGTCACCTCGGGGCCGGTCTTCGCGCCCGCGCGGATCGCGGTCACGCCGGGGGAGCGGAAGCCGGCCGGCGCGAAGAGCTGTAGGTCGACGCCGCGGCCGCTCATCTCCACGACCCACGCCCAGGTCCGCTCGGCCATCGCGCGGTGCCGCGCCCAGCGGGCGGGCATCCCCTCGTCACGCATCCGCCCGAGCTGGGCCTGGAGCGCGAAGAGAACGCTGAGGGCCGGCGTCGTCGGCGACTGATGCTTCTCCCAGTTCTTCGCGAACGCCTCGAGGTCGAAGTAGTAGCCCTTGCGCGGCGCGGCGCGGGCCCGCTCCATCATCCGCTCCGAGGCCACGCCGAAGGCGAGACCGGGCGGCAGCGCGAACGCCTTCTGCGAGCCGGTGAGGAGGAAGTCGATCCCCCACTCGTCGGGCCGCAGCTCCGCGGCCGCGAAGCCGGACACCGAGTCGACGAGCACGAGAACGTCGTCGAAGGAGCGCACCGTCGCCGCCAGGGCGCGAACGTCGTTGAGGACGCCGGTCGAGGTCTCGGAGTGCGCCATCGTGACGGCGTCGTAGGATCCGCGGGCGAGGCGCTCGCCGAGGACCTCGGGGTCGTGCGCCTCGCCCCACGGCACCTCGACCACGTCGACCTCGAAGCCGCACGCGCGGCCGATGTCGGCGAAGCGCTGGCTGAACGCGCCGTTGACGAGCGAGAGGATTCGGGCGCGGCCGGCGTTGCGCACCGCGGCCTCCATCAGACCGGTGGCCGACGAGGTCGAGATGAAGACCGGGCGCCCCGTGACGAAGACCTCCTCGAGGCCTTCCTGGAGCTCCTGCATCAGCGCTTTGATCTCGGCCCCGCGGTGGCTGATCATGGGCCGGGTCTGCGCCCGCAGGACGTCGGGGTGGACCTCGGTGGGGCCGGGGAGGAAGAAGCGGCCGTACGCGAGATCGGGCCGCGTGTGGCTCTGGCTCAAGAGGGGGCCTTTCCGCGCGCGACCCGGTGACGGGCGCGCGAATCAGGGAGTCTTCGGAGGGCGTCTCAAGCTAACGCAGCAGGGGATGTTTTCCAGGCGTCCGAGGCTCCCCCGCTCAGTCCCGCCATGCGTCGCGCCAGCGCGTGTAGCGCACGGTCCTCACGCCTGCCTGCTCGAGCATCTCGAGCCCCGCGCCCACCCGGTAGCGCTCCCGGTAGAACACGTGCGAGACGTGCGCCTGGATCATCAGCTTGGCGCACATCACGCACGGGCTCGCCGTGACGAACGCCACCTTGTCGCGCAGCTCGCCGGGAGACTTCACCAGGGCGTTCATCTCGGAGTGGATGCAGCCGCAGCGGCCGGCCTCGTCGGAGTCGCAGCGGTTCGGGAAGCCGCGGGCGTTTCCGTTGTAGCCGATCGCGACCACGTGCTCGAGCCTCGCGTCCGTGAGCACGGTTCCGACCTGCAGCCGGCTGCACGTCGAGCGCTTGGCCAGCTCCTCGGCCATGCGCATGTAGACCTCGTAGAGCGGCGGACGCGACACGGCCTCGGCCTCGCCCCCCGGCCCCTCCGGCGCCTCCACGACGTTGAGCGGGTGCGTGTTCTCCGTCACTCCGTCCTTGTGGATGAGGGGCACGGGCAACCTCCGCGGGTCAGTTCCAGACCAAGCCCTGCACGAACACCTTCGCCTGAAGGTACTCGACCGGCGCCCAGGCGTCGGTGAGCGGCCGGCCGGCCGCGACCACCGGCGCGGGCGGAGCGTCCACCGCCGGCAGCGCCGAGGCGTCGAGGGCCGCGACCACGATGAGGTTCTGCGTAGCCCCCGGATCGGCGACCGCGTCCGCGCGATAGACGCGCACCTCGGCGAAGACCTGCTCGAGCGTCGCGCGGAAGCGTGCGAGGAAGGCCGTGCCGGGCCCCTGCAACGGTGAGAGCACGTTGGCCGCGAACACGCCGCCGGGCCCGACCCGGGCGGCCATGTCGGCGAGCGCCTCCCTCGTGACCATGGTCCAGGGGACCGTGACGAGGTGGTCGAAGACGTCGAGGTACACGAGGTCGTAGCGCGCGCTCGAGCGCCTGAGGTGGAGACGGCCGTCCTCGTGATGGACCCGGATGTTGGGGTAGTCGGCGTCCCCGTACGCGAAGTGCTCGGCCGCGAGCTCGGTGACGACCGGGTCGATCTCGACCACGTCGATGCCGAGCCCGGGCCGGCGCCGCTGGAAGGCGACCGGCAAGGTCAGCGCGGCGCCCCCGATCACGAGCACGGAGTCGGCCCGGTCGAGCACCGGCGCGAGGTAGTCCAGGCTCGCGATCGCGTAGCGGTGCGCCGGCTCGCCGCTGTCGGCGAACTCCGCCGAGGACGAGCCGCCGTTCTGCCACAGCTCGCGCACCAACCGCCCGTCCGCCCACACGCGCTCGGTCACCTCCACCGCGGCGTACCAGGTCTGCTCGCGGTGGAGCGTGTCTGCCGGCCGCCCGGACCCCAGCAGGCCCAGGAGCCCGATCCCGCCGGCCGCGAGCAGGAGCCGGCCCTCCGGGGCGGGGGCGCCCAGGATCCTGCCGGACACGGCCGCCATCAGGAGGAGCCCCCCCGCGGTCAGGCCCAGGAGGAGCGGGAGGGGCAGCGCCGGCAGCAGGACGAAGCCGGTCGCGAAGGAGCCCGCGATCGACCCCGCGGTCGCCACCGCGCTCACGTCCCCGGCGCGCCGGCCGACCGTGCCCAGGCTCTCGGTGTCGGCCTGCACCAGGTAGGGCACCACCGCGCCGAGGCAGAGCACGGGGGGCGCGAAGAGCACGAGGGCGCTGGCCACCGCCCCCGGAATGAAGCCGAGCAGCTCGCGCGCCATCCAGGGAACACCGCCGCCCACGACCGGGAGCACGCCCGTGAAGCCCGCGGCGGTCAGGATCGTGGCCAGCGGCACGCGCCCCGCGTCGGCCAGGCGGCCGCCCCGGTGGCTGCCCAGCGCGAGCGCGCCGAGCACCACCCCGATGACCGCGGTCCACGGCACGACCGAGAGCCCGTAGACGGGCGCCATGAGCCGCGCGCCCGCGATCTCGATCGTGAGCACGGCGAAGCCCGACCCGAACGCGAGCAGGAAGAGCCCCGCGCGGCGGGGACGCTCGCGGCCGAGGGCCGGCGGGGCTTCGGCGCCCGGGTCGGGGGCGGGTTCCAAGGCGCGGCGGTCGTTCCGCGGTCAGGCCGCGCGCCCGACGAGGGCGATCAGCTCCCGCAGGGTGGTCCGGCCCCGGTCCCTGGCGTACCAGCGCCGGATCACCTTGTAGCGCTCGGGCGACGACAGCGAGAGCCCCTCGCCGAGCACCCAGGACTGGATCTCGCCCGGCCGGGGTCCCCACCAGCCGATCTCCTCGAGGTCCTCGTCGTACACGATCACGACCGGGATCGACCGGCTGCGCCCGTTCGTGAGGTGCGCGTCCATGAGATCGGGATTGTCGTCGCGGCCGAGCACGCGCAGGTCCCAGCCCACCTCCTCGGCCAGGCGGGCGATGACGGGCAGCGTGTTCACCGCGTCGCCGCACCAGTCCTCGGAGAGCGCCACCAGCCGCCATCCGCCGGGCAACGCCCGGGCGGCCTCGACGACCTCCTCCGGAAGGCGGACACGCTCGTGCACGGCGTGCCACAGCTCACGGTTCCGCTCGACCGAGGCCAGGTACTCCCCGAAGGTCGGCGCACGCTCGAAGCGCTCCGAGTTCACCCGATCAACCCCGGACTCGCCGAACCCCTGCGGCCGCGCTCACGCCGGCTGCTGCGCGGCCCGCTTCGCGGCCTTCTTCCGCTGGATCGCGTCGAGGACGCGCTTGCGCAGCCGGATCGCGTCCGGGGTCACCTCGATCAGCTCGTCGTCCTCGATGAACTCGAGGGCGAGCTCGAGGGTGACCTTGCGTGGCGGCTCGAGCTTGATGTTCTCGTCCGAGGCGGTGGTGCGCATGTTCGTGAGCTTCTTCTCCTTGCTCACGTTCACGTCCATGTCGTCGGTGCGCGCGTTCTCCCCGACGATCATGCCGCCGTACGCCTCGTCGCCCGGTCTGACGAAGAGGGTCCCGCGCTCCTGGAGCCCGAAGAGCGCGAAGCCCACCGCCCTGCCCTGACGGTCGGCGACCAGCACGCCCCGCGTGCGCCCCTTGAGCCCGCCGGCCCAGGGCCCCCAGGCGTGGAAGTTGTGGTGCAGGATGCCCTCGCCCCGGGTGTCGGTGAGGAACTCCGAGCGGTAGCCGAAGAGGCCGCGCGCCGGCACCTGGAAGCGCAGGCGGGTCGCGCCCGAGTCGCCCATCGGCCTCATCTCCGTCATCTCGCCCCGGCGGGAGCCCAGCTTTTCGATGACGGTGCCGACCAGCTCGGAGGGGACCTCCACGACGACCTCCTCGTACGGCTCCTGGAGCGACCCGTCGTCGGAGCGGCGCGTGATGACCCGGGGCCGGGAGACCTGGAACTCGTAGCCCTCGCGCCTCATGGTCTCCATGAGGATGGTCAGGTGGAGCTCGCCGCGTCCGCTCACGGTGAGGGTATCCGGCTGCTCGGTGTCTTCGACCCTGAGCGCGACGTTGCGCTCGAGCTCCCGGTACAGCCGCTCCCGCAGCTGACGGGTCGTGACGAACTTCCCCGACTGCCCCGCGAAGGGGGAGTTGTTGACCGTGAAGTCCACCGAGAGCGTCGGCTCCTCGACCGCGATCCCCTCGAGCCGCTCCCGGTGCTCCGGGTCGGTCACGGTCTTGCCGATCTCGACGCCCTCGAGCCCGGAGAGCGCGACGATGTCGCCCGCGTGCGCCTCGTCGACCTCGAGGCGCTCCAGCCCGCTGAAGGTGTAGAGCCGCGACACCTTCGCGAGCTCGGCCTGCCCGGGGTCGGCCACGTGCCCCGCGTCGCCGAGGTCCAGCAGCGCCACCGTGTCTCCGACGCCGACGCGGCCCCGCTCGATGCGCCCGATCGCGATCCGTCCCACGTACGAGGAGTGGTCGAGCGTGGACACCAGCATCTGGAACGGACCTTCGGCGTCCACCCGGGGCGCCGGAAAGTGCGACACGATCGTCTCGAAGAGCGGGGTGAGGTCTCCGCCCTTCGCCTCGGGATCGGCCGAGGCCCAACCGTCGCGTCCGACGGCATACAGGAAGGGCGCGTCGAGCTGCTCGTCGGAGGCCTCCAGGTCCATGAAGAGCTCCAGCACCTCGTCGTGCACCTCCTCGGGGCGCGCGTCGCCGCGGTCGACCTTGTTGATCACGACCAGGGGCAGGAGCCCGAGCTCGAGCGCCTTGCGGGTCACGAAGCGCGTCTGCGGCATCGGGCCCTCGGCCGCGTCCACCAGGAGGACGACGCCGTCGACCATCCGCAGGATGCGCTCGACCTCGCCTCCGAAGTCCGCGTGCCCCGGGGTGTCGACGATGTTGATCTTCACGTCGCCCCACGTCACGGCGGTGTTCTTGGCGAGGATCGTGATGCCGCGCTCGCGCTCGAGCGGGTTGGAGTCCATCACGCGCTCCTGCACGGCCTGGTTCTCCCGGAAGACGCCCGCCTGACCGAACATCTGGTCGACGAGGGTGGTCTTGCCGTGATCGACGTGCGCGATGATGGCGATGTTGCGAAGGGACATGGTCGAGCGGGGCGTCGGCGCCGGGCGTTCGGGGATGCAGCCTTGAAAGTTAACCCGACGCGCCCCTCGGGCCTAAGAGGACATCATTCGGGCCCGTGGGCGCCGCCCCGCGCCGCGGCC
>JBFFWJ010000096.1:0-9576 GCA_041570315.1 Longimicrobiales bacterium
CGGGCGCCCCCGCGTCGAAGTCCTCGAGCGTCAGGTTGCCGCGCAGCCGCGCGTCGTTGTGGCAGCGCACGCAGTACTCGCGGATCAGCGCGGCGTCGTCGGAGCGCGACCACGCCGCCGCGGGGCCGACGAGAGGAGCTCCGACGCCCGGACGCGGCCCGTCGGCACCCGGCTCGCTTGCCGGGCCGGGCCCCGGGCCCGCGCTCGCGATGGCGAGCAGCGAGCCGGCTACGGCCAGCGTCGTGATGGACGTCTTCATCCGGTCGGGCGCCTCGTCCTCGGCGTCACGGGCGGCCAGGGCGGGATCGCCCCCGGAAAGTCTCTATGCCGCAACGACTTTGCCTCCCCGTGCGCGCGCACAAACCGAAATAATAGAGATCCGCGCGACGTCGGGCCAGCGCCCGCTGTCCGAGACACCCCGAAGGCGGGCTCGCGGACGGCCGCCGGCCGCGCCACCGCCCGGCGGACCGCAGCCTTTGCGAGCCGGCCGCCGGCCCTGTACCCTGCGTGCATGACTATCCAGCGCCAGCTCCTCCTCGTGTCCCTCGCCGCGCTCGCGGCCGCCTGCTCACCCGACGCGCCCGCGGTCGCCTTCACCGGCGCGACCGTGTGGGACGGCACGGGGTCCCCGCCCATCGAGAACGCGACGATCCTCGTCCGCGAAGGGCGCATCGTCTCCGTGGAAGAAGACTCCCGCCCTCCGCGCGGTGCTGAGGTCGTCGACCTCTCCGGCCGGTACGTGGTGCCGGGCCTGATCAACGCCCACGGCCACGTGAGCGGGCGCTGGGCCCCGGCCGACGTCGCCGAGCCCATGGAGCGCGTGCGCGGAGACCTGACCCTCTTCGCCCGATACGGCGTCACCACCGTGAACAGCCTCGGGGACGACGAGACGGTCCTCGCCGTACGGGACGAGGCCACCGGGCTCGAGCCGCGCGCGAGGCTGTTCGCGGCCGGACCGGTGGTCGCGGACTTCGACGCCGAGGCGGCGCGCGCCTCGGCGCTGGCGAACGCGGACGCGGGCGTCGATTGGCTGAAGCTGCGCGTGGACGACAACCTCGGCTCCTCGCAGAAGATGCCCTGGGAGGCGGTCCAGGCCGTGCTCGACGTCGGCGAGGAGCGCGGTATCCGGGTCGCGACCCATCTCTTCTATCTCGACGACGCCAAGCGTCTCCTGGAGATGGGAACCGGGATGGTGGCGCACTCTGTGCGCGACCGGGACGTGGATGCCGACTTCGTCGACGCGCTCCGCGCGAGCGGCGCGTGCTACGTGCCGACGCTGACCCGCGAGGTCAGCACCTTCGCGTACGCCGACCGCCCGGACTTCTTCGACGACCCGTTCTTCACCCGGCACGCCGACCAGGCGGAGGTCGCGCGCGTCTCGGAGCCCTCCTTCAGGGAGCGCACGGCCGCGAGCCCCGCGGCGGCGGCGTACCGGGTCGCGCTCGAGCAGGCCATGAGCAACCTGAAGACGCTCGTCGACGCCGGAGCGCCCGTCGCGATGGGGACCGACGCCGGGCCCGCCGCCCGCTTCCCCGGGTACTTCGAGCACCTCGAGCTCTGGATGATGGTCGAGGCGGGCCTGACGCCCGAGCAGGCGCTGTCGAGCGCGACGGGCGCCGCGGCCTCCTGTCTGGGCAACGAGGAGATCGGCACGCTCCAGGCCGGGCGCTGGGCGGATTTCCTGGTGCTCTCCGAAGACCCCCTCCAGGACATCGAGGCGACGAGGAGCCTCGAGGGCGTCTTCATCGCCGGCGCCGAGGTGCGCTGAGGCTGCGACCCTCCCGGGGGTGCCGCGACGGTCCCGGGGGCCGCGACGGTCCCGGGGGTCGGGACCGGCCGGGCGCTCAGCCGGCTCCCGGGCGTCCCGCAGCGTCTCCGCGCGTGGTCCAGACCACGATCACGCCGCAGTGCGTGCCGAGGCCGACGAAGCGGCGGGGCACCTGGCCGGGCGTCTGATACATCTCGACGGCGAGGATCTCGTGGGGCGGCACCAGCTCGTCCAGCGAGGGGATGTCCGAACGGTCCTCGATGAGGGGCTCGATCCCCTCGATGGTCGGAGCTTCGCTCTCGGAGCGGGACCCGCCGACGCGCACGAGCTCCCCGTCGACGTAGACCGCCGGATAGCAGCGCTCTCCGCCCGTCAGGGCCAGCCGCTGGAAGGTCACCCGCCGCCGCAGGTCTCCTGACAGCGGGTCGGTCCGGACGCTCACGCCGGGGGCACGACCCAGAAGGTCCGTCGTGCGCGCAGGGGCCACCGCCTCCACGTCGTCGCGCCGGATGAACATGCCGGGGGACGAGGTGGCGCGACCGTAGAAGCCCTCCACCTCCAGCCTCGGGTGACGTCCCTCGACGACGACGACCACGGGCTCGATGGGGATGGCCTCCTCCGGAAGCCTGACCTCGATCCGGCGCGTCCCGTCCGTGACGTCGAGCGCCTCGCTGACCGCCCCGGTGAAGCCCAGCCGGGACACGCGCAGGTACGCCTCCGCCCCTTCGTCCAGCACGATCCGGAAGGCGCCGTCTTCGTCCGACAGGGTCGAGGCGAGGACCTCGCCGGCCCCGTCGAGCAGCTCGACCGAGACGTCAGCGAGGGGCGCCCCCCCTCCTTGGGCGAGGACCACTCCGATCAGCGCGGGCCGCAGCGCGCCCGGCACCCGCGGGGGCGGAGCCGCGGCCGGCTGGAGAACCAGATCCGCCTGCACGAACCCGCTCGCGCTCAAGCGCGCCTCGGCCGGCGCCGACCCGGCGCTTCCCCGGCGCGCCGCCAGGCGCGCGACGCCCTCCTCCACCCCGCAGAGCACGAACGACCCGAAGCGGTCGGTCACGTCGGTCATCGGCGCCCCACCGCGCCCCGTCCGACCGACCGCCTCCACGCTCGCGCCCGGGGCCGGGCGGCCGTCGCGCGTCCGGACGACACCGACGACGGCGCCGGCTCCGCGCTCGCCGCACGAGCGCGCGAGCAGGGTGAGCCAGGAGGGCACGGTCAGCTCGACCTCGCGCACGCCTCCCGGCTCCAGCGCCACCGTCTCCCAACCCGGGACGACGCCCAGCGTGTCCAGGTCGGGATGGCCGAAGGTCACCCGATGAAGGCCCGGCGGAACCGAGCCCAGCTCGAAGCGCCCCCACAGGTCCGTCGTGGCCCGCAGGCCCCGGCCCGCGACGCGGACCTCGGCGCCGGCCAGCGGAGCCGCCGAGATGCTGTCGAAGACGGTGCCGCGCACCACGCCGGGCGCGATGTCGGGCCGCCAGGCGAAGTCGTCTCCTTCGACGAGCTCGACCCGGTTGCCGACCTCGTGGATCGCCGACAGCGTCCGACGCCGCATCGCGCCGGGGATGCCGACCCGGTCCCTGCCCATGGGCGCCCGGATGTACCACTCCCGCACGATCCAGCGACCGTTGGCCAGCTCGGCCCAGCGCACCTCTCCGCGCGCGCGGTCCGCGCCCGCCATGGTCAGCCCCGTGTACCGGAACTCGACCCGGTCGAGGCGGCCGCTGCGGGCGTCGAGCCAGATCACCCCCTCGATGTCGGGGAGCGAGCGGCCCTCGTCCGGCTCGAAGCCGAGGCCGAGGAACGGAGACCCGTCCTCCTCGGACTCCACGACGCGGAAGCAGTGCGTGCGCAGGAACTCGTCCGAGAGCAGCACGCGCGCGTCCGGCGCGTAGTAGTACGAGTACGCCGGATCGATCCGCACGTAGCCCTGCTCGACGAGCTCGCCCGGGGGGAGGCTCTGCACGGAGTTGGCCCCCACCGTCTCGCGCTCCTCGCGCTCCTCGTACAGGACCTGGCTCGTGCGCGGATCGATCTGCCGGTCCCAGACGGACGCCACGAAGCGCATCGGCACCTCGGCCTCGGTCCAGGTCGCGGCGCTCAGGGCCTTGCGCGCCTCGTCCCACAGGGTCTGCGCCGCGTCCCCGGCGCTCGCGTCGAGGCTGCACCGTCGACCGCCGGCCCGCACCTCGAGGCCCTCGAGGACGATCGCGCGCGGCTCGACGACCACGTCGATCGAGAGGATCCCGTTCTCCACGAGCTCGACGCCCTCGACGGTGGTGCTCGAGAAGCCGATGCGCTCCACGGAGATCCGGTAGCTACCCGCCGACGGGGCCTGCAGGCGGAACCGCCCGTCGGCCGCGGTGAGCCACCCCCCGCCCGCGGCGCCGCCCTCGCCGGAGAGGCGGACCATCGCCCCGACGACCGGGCCTCCCCCGCCCCGCTCGAGCACCCGCCCGACGACCATCTGCGCATCGGCGGGACCGGGAGCGGCCGCCGCCGCGGAGGCGAGAAGAAGGAGGCGACCCGCCACCGCCCGGTTGATTCTGCGCATCGTCGCCCTCGCGGCCCTGCCGGCGCTCACGAATGACCCCCTTCAGGGTGCCGCGCCGCGGCCTCCCGAGCAAGCGAGGCGGGCTCCGGGCGGGACATCTCGCAGCGGTTCGGCCGTCCGGGTGCTCACAGGCTCGGCAGCGCGTACCGCTCCAGGTAGTTCAGGTCGACCTCGTCGTAGGATACGACGTAGACGGTACCGTCCCCGAAGCCGACGACCCGCTTTTCGCCGTCGAGGCTCACGGTGCCGACACGGGCCCCGTCCCGCCCGAAGACGTCGTAGGTCGCGTCGACGCCCGCCTCCCTGTGCCGCCGCACCCACGCCCGGCCCTCGCCGTCCACGTCCAGCCGCCCGGAATAGAACGGCGGCTTGACCTCGGGCCACCGGTAGTTGTCGATCTCGCGCGGTCGCGAGCCCGGCCCGCCACGCATGAAGCCCATGCGCATGGCTCCGTTCTCGACCATCACGTTGATCCCGATCCCGCCCCCGGACCGTCCGGACGCGGTGACGAACTCCTCCTTCTCCGCCGTCCCGATCGGGACCGGAGCGTAGGGGATCGGGGGACCGACCGTGATCGAGCCGTCCGACCCGAACCACTCGACGTGGTAGTCGCCGGAGCGCGCGACGACCACGGAGCCGTCGGCGGCCACCCCCCAGGCGTCCTCCGGGGACAGCGGGATGGCCTCGATGCTGACGCTCCTCTCGTTGGCGCCTCCGCTCGTCGTCTGCGTGCGGTCCTGCAGCTTGAACGAAGCCACGGTATCCACGTCCATCGAAGTCCTGTCGATGCGCAGCACCGCCGCGGAGTCGGGCAGCTGACCCCCGAAGCCGCCCATGGCGCGGGTGTAGACGCGGCCCTCCCCGTCCACCCCCTGGGGCAGCGCGAGCACGAGCGTGCTTCCCGGCCGGGGCTCCCCCAGCGCGATCGGCCCGGTCTCACCGAACTCCAGGTCGGGACCGATCGTGATCGTCCGCCCGTTGCCGAGATCGACGAGCAGCGTGGAGCCGCCGGGAAGCGGCCACACGGAGTCCGTCTGCCGGTACTCGCCCGGTCCCTCTCCCTCGGTCCCGAGCACGGAGCGCGCCCCCCCGTCCAGATCCACGAGGTAGAGCGCGTTGCCGAGCGGGTCGGCGACCAGGACGCGCCCGTCGGGCAGCTCGCGGACCGTCTGGATCGTCCCGAAATCCTCGGCGAAGACCGCCGTGGGCTCACCGAGCGGAACGACGTCGGACCGGGTGTCAGTCCCGACGTCGGCACAGGCGGCGAGCGCGAGGGGCAGCAGCCCGGCCACCAGGAGCCGGAAGGTGAAGTCTTGGGCGCGGGGCATCATGTCGTCTCCGAGATGGGTGCTGCGAGCGCTTCGACCACAGGGGTAGACGCTCGGGGGCGGGGCGGGGGTTGCCGAGGTCCCACGCAGACGGCCGCAGCCACGCTACACGTGGATCTCGTGGGCCGCGCCGGCGCCCCTCGGCACGCGGATCAGATCCACCAGAACCTGGACCTGGGCCGGTGGGGGCGGGGTGAACCGGCTCACCGTGATCGTCACGAGGAAATTCAGGAGCATGCCCACCGTGCCGATCCCCTCCGGGCTGATCCCGAGCCACCAGTGGTCCGCCGAGTTCAGCTCGGGCGCCACGAAGTTGAAGTACACGATGTACGCCGCGGTGAAGGTGAGCCCGGTGATCATGCCCAGGACCGCCCCCTCGCGCGTCGTGCGCTTGGAGAAGATCCCGAGGATGATCACGGGGAAGAAGGACGACGCGGCGAGCCCGAAGGCGAAGGCCACCACCTGCGCGACGAAGCCCGGAGGATTGGCGCCGAAATAGCCCGCGACGAGGACCGCCCCGCCCGCGGCGACGCGCGCGGCCAGCAGCTCTCCCCTCTCGGTGATGCGCGGCAGGAAGGACCTCTTGAGCAGATCGTGGCTGACGGCCGACGAGATGACCAGGAGGAGCCCGGCCGCGGTCGACAGCGCCGCGGCGAGCCCTCCCGCCGCCACGAGCCCGACGACCCAGTCCGGCAGGTTGGCGATCTCGGGGTTCGCCAGCACCATGATGTCGCGGTCGACGGTGAGCTCGTTCGTGGCCCCGGACTCCGGTCCCACGAACTGGATCCGGCCGTCCCCGTTCGCGTCCTCGAAGCCGAGCAGGCCGGTCGCTTCCCAGGTGGTGAACCAGGCGGGCACCTCCGAGTACGGCGTGTCCGCGACCGACCCGATCAGGTTCGTGCGCGCGAAGGCCGCCACCGCGGGCGCCGTGGTGTACAGGAGCGCGATGAAGAGGAGCGCCCAGCCGACCGAGACACGCGCGTCGCGCACGCGGGGGACCGTGTAGAACCGGATGATCACGTGCGGGAGGCCAGCGGTGCCGACCATCAGCGCCGCCGTGATGAAGAAGACGTCGAGCTTCGTCTTGGTCCCGGAGGTGTAAGCGGCGAAGCCGAGCTCCTGGTGCAGGCCGTTCAGCCGCTCCAGCAGCGCCGTGCCCGAGGCCTGGTCCATCCCCCCGAAGCCGAGCTGGGGCACCGGGTTGCCGGTGATCATGATGGACAGGAAGATCGCGGGGACCAGGTACGCGAAGATCAGCACGCAGTACTGGGCGACCTGCGTGTACGTGATCCCCTTCATCCCGCCGAGAACGGCGTAGAAGAAGACGATCGCCATCCCGATGTAGACGCCGACGTTCACGTCCACCTCGAGGAACCGCGAGAAGACGATGCCCACCCCGCGCATCTGGCCGGCCACGTAGGTGAACGAGACGAAGATCGCGCACACCACCGCGACGATGCGGGCGAGCTGCGAGTAGTAGCGGTCACCGACGAAGTCGGGCACGGTAAAGGCCCCGTACTTCCTGAGGTAGGGGGCGAGCAGGAGCGCCAGGAGCACGTATCCGCCGGTCCAGCCCATCAGGTAGACCGATCCGTCGTAGCCCATGAAGGAGATCAGGCCGGCCATCGAGATGAAGGACGCCGCGCTCATCCAGTCGGCGGCGGTGGCCATCCCGTTCGCCAGCGGAGACACGCCCGTGCCGGCCACGTAGAAGTCCTTCGTCGAGGAGGCCCGCGACCAGACGGCGATCCCGATGTAGAGCGTGAAGGACGCCGCCACCATGACGTACGTCCAGATCATGACGCCGCTCACGCGTCACCTCCCTCGTCCACGTCGAACTCGCGGTCGAGCCGGTTCATGAGGCGCACGTAGACGAAGATCAGGACCACGAAGACGTAGATCGCTCCCTGCTGCGCGAACCAGAACCCGAGCGGGAAGCTCGTTCCGGGCACCCGGAAGGCGTCGAGTGGCTCGGCGAGGATGATCCCGAAGCCGTACGAGACCGTGAACCAGATCGCGACCAGGATCCCCACGTAGCGAATGTTGCGCCGCCAGTACTCGGCGTGCCGCGCGACGACTTCGGGGTCCGTGACGGAGGGGCTCGCGGCCGCGCCGTCGGGGTTCGGGGTCTCGGGCATGAACGTAGCTCCGCTCGCGGATGCCGTGCACGGGAGATGCGGGACGCCGGCAACCTCGGCTGCCGGCGTCCGGTCCGCCAGTCTCGGGGCCGAGCGCGGCGCCACCGCCCTTCCCGACGGTCGACGGTTCGACCTCGGCCGGGCTCGGAAGCCCGGCCCGGGCTCGGAAGCCCGGCCCGGACTCGGAGGCCCGGCCCGGGCTCGGAGGCCCGGCCCGGGCTCGGAGCGCCTCCGCGCTGGATTCGCGATCCGGCGTCGGTTAGCCTCCACCGTGCCCGCGCGCTTCCGAATCGCCTTTCGCGCTCTTCGCCACCGCGACCTGCGCCTGTTCTTCTCGGGACAGGCGGTCTCGCTCGTCGGTACGTGGATGCAGCAGGTGGCCATGGCCTGGCTCGTGTACCGGCTCACGGGCTCGGCGCTGCTCCTGGGCGCGATCAGCTTCGCGAGCCAGTTCCCCTCCTTCCTCATGGCCCCCTTCGCGGGCGCGATCGCCGACCGCTGGAGCCGGTATCGGCTCGTCCTCGCCACCCAGATCCTGTCGATGGTGCAGGCGAGCGCGCTCGCGCTGCTCGTGATCACGGACACCGTCACGATGAGCCACCTCTTCGTCCTCGCGGTCCTGCTGGGGCTCATCAACGGCGTCGACGTGCCCGCCCGCCAGGCCCTCATGGTCCGTCTGGTCGGAGGCGCCGGGGACCTCCCCAACGCGATCGCCCTCAACTCGTCGATGTTCAACGCCGCCCGGCTCGTCGGCCCCGCCCTGGGCGGCGCCCTGGTGGGGCTCGTCGGCGAGGGGCCGGTGTTCGTGATCAACGCGCTCTCCTACGGTGCGGTCCTCTTCGCGCTCACCCGGCTGCGCGTGCGCGACGAGCCCGGGCGGGTGTCGGGCTCCATGCTGCGGAGCATGGCCGACGGCTTCTCCTACGCGCGCCGCTCCCCACCCATCCGCGACCTGCTCCTCCTGCTCTCGCTCGTCTCCCTGGTCGGAATCCCCTACGTGGTCCTCTTCCCCGTCTTCGCGCGGGACGTGCTCGGCGGCGGCGCGAGCACCCTGGGCCTCCTCACCTCGTGCGCCGGCCTGGGCTCGCTCGCGGGCGCGCTCACGCTCGCCTCGCGTTCGACCGTGCGAGGGCTCGGCAAGGCGATCGTGTCGGGGGCGGGCGCCTTCGGGGTGTCGCTGATCGCCTTCGGCCTGTCGCGCAGCCTCCTGCTGTCCTGCGTCCTGCTCGCGGTCACCGGCTTCTCGATGATCGTCGTGAGCGCCTCGATCAACACCGTCCTCCAGACGATCGTGTCCGAGGAGATGCGCGGGCGGATCATGAGCCTGTACACGATGGCCTTCGTCGGGACGACCCCGGTCGGAGGGCTGGTGGGAGGCGCGATCGCGAATCGCCTGGGCGCGCCCGCGGCCGTCGTCCTCGGCGGGCTCGGCTGCATCGCGATCTCGGGCTGGGCGCTCCTGCGCCTGCCCGCGCTCCGCGCGCTCATCCGTCCGATCTACGCCGACCTCGGCATCATCCCCGAGGTGGCCCGAGGGCTGCAGAGCGTGAGCGAGATGCGGCCGCGCGCGTAGAGGCGCCCGACGCGAGGCCGCCGGTCTCCCGGCGTGCGGCCGGCCCGCGCGCGGCGCGCGCGGCCCGCCGCGTTCGGCGACGTCAGCGAAGCGCCCCGGACACCACTCCGCGGAAGTCGGCCAGCGCCGCCCAGTAGTCGGCTCCGGCCGTCGGGGCGAGATCGTTGTGACCCGCACGCTCGACCCACAGCGCGTAACGGCGGTCGTCCGGCAGC
>JBFFWJ010000097.1:0-9553 GCA_041570315.1 Longimicrobiales bacterium
GCTGATCCCGTTCTTCTTCATCCTGTGGGGCATCGCGGTGGCCGAGGTCCTCCCCGCCCTCCGCGGGCGGATCTCGGCGCTCCTGGCGCTCGTCCCGACTCCGCGCCTGCCCCGCCGAGCCGCGCGGCTGCCGGCGCATGCCCTGATGGCGTTGGTGGCCGGGTTCGTGCTCCTGACCAATCCGGGCTTCAGCCGGGTTCGGCACGTGCTCCGTGATGACGCGCGCTCGCTCGACCGGCCCGTCCAGGGTCAGGGAGCGTCGCCGGCCGCGTGGGACTCGGTCGCGATCGCGTTGAGGCCGCTCTACGACGAGGTCGACGTCGTGATCACCTCCAACTCGATCCAGGCGCTCTACCACGTGGGGGACTACGACGTTGCGATGCGCCCCGTTCCGGTCCTGCAGCTGGAGGCGGCCGAGTTCGACATCGACGTGCGCACCGGCCGCCCGATGATCAGCTCGCTCGAGTCGCTGACGTCGCTCGTGGACCGGCACGCCCACGGGCTCGTCTTCGGGGAGCGCTGGCGATGGAATCATCCGGTCGAAGGGTTCACCGAGGAGGTGACCGAGTACGTGGTCACCCACATGGAGCAGGTGCCGCTGCCGCCGGACCTCGGCGTATCCGCCTACCGCTGGTAGCTGCGCGGCTGCTCATGGCCAGCGTTCGGACCCCGACGCCTCCGCGCGGCCGATGAGCGAGCCGTTCACCGAGCGGGCCGGCTCAGCCCTCCGATGGAGCACGATTCGGCAGGTCGGGGTCAAGGCCATCTACCTGATCCGCATCCCCATCCTCGCCCGCCTCCTGGCGCCGGAAGACTTCGGCCTGATGGCCATCGCGCTGGTGGCGGTCGACGTGATGCTCAGCCTGACCGACATGGGGATGATGCCCGCTCTCGTGCAGAGGGACGAGCTGGCGGAGGAGCACTACGAGTCCGCCTGGAGCGTGGGTCTGTCCCGCGCCTTGCTGGTGTCGGCGGGCGTCTTCCTCGGCGCTCCGGTCGTCGCGACGATCTTCGAGGAGCCGAGATCGGTCCCGATCATCCAGGCATTGGCCCTGCGCCCCCTCCTGGACGCCTTGGCCAGCATGCGGGTGGCCGACCTGACCCGGGCCCTCGAGTTCCGGAGCCTCGCGCTCCTCAAGCTGTCCGGCGCCGCTCTCAACGCCGGCACGTCCATCGCGTTGGCTCCCTTCATCGGCGTCTGGTCGCTGGTGGCGGGAGCGCTCGCCGGTCCGGCGATCTACGCCGTGCTCTCGTACGTCTTCGCTCCGTTCCGGCCACGCTTCCGCCTCGATCGCGAGGCGGCCTCCTCGCTGATCCGATTCGGACGCTGGATCTTCGTCCTGGGCCTGATCGGTCTCGTGAGCCGCTTCGTGCTGCAGGCGGTGATCTCCAGGCGGCTGGGAACGGTGGATCTCGGGCTGTACTACCTGGCCGCGAGGATCGCGTATCTTCCCTCCGAGGTGTCGGCCGACATGATCGGCTCCGTGGCCTTTCCTCTCTATGCGAAGCTCCAGGACGACCTGGAGCGTGCGCGCCAGGCGTTCGCGGCGCTCTTCACCGGGACGATGGCTCTTCTGATTCCGTTGACGGTCCTGTTGCTCGCTCTCGCACCTTCGCTCGTGAACGATCTCTTCGGCCCGCGCTGGGCCGGTGCCGAAGCCGCGATCCAGGTGCTGTGCGTCGTCACGATGATCGAGCTCTTCGGGGACGCCCTCACACCGGCCTTCAACGGCATGGGACGACCTTCGGCGGTCGCCGTCCTGGCCGGCATCCAGACGGTCGTCCTCGTCTCGCTCGTCGGGGAGCTCGCGGACAGATTCGGCCTTCCTGGCGCCGTCGCGGCCTGGATCCCCGCGACGGCGGCGGCACAGATCGTCGGCTTCTTCGTCCTGCGCCGCGTGATCCCGAACGCGTACCGCGGGCTGGGGAGGCCGATCCTGAGCATCCTGGTGATCAGCTTCGCGGGGGCGCTCGTGGCTCACGGGATCGACCGTGCGCTCCCCGGGGTGCTGGGGCTGGTCGTGGCCGGGGGCGTCGGCGCCTGGCTGACCGCGGCCGCCCTGCTCCGGGCCGACCGACACCTGGCCTTGGGCGTGGCCGACAGTCTCATCCAGTTCCAGCCCGAGCTCGCTTCGCTGCTGGCCCGCATCGGCGGGCGGGCGCCGAAGGGCGGGCCGGCCTAGCCTCCGGGAGCACGCAGTGCCATCTCCATTCAAGAGAATGTCCGGCCTCGTGTCGTCGATCCTGCCCGACCCGCTGCGCAGCGGGCTGAAGACCCTGGCCCGACGGCTCGGCCAGCGGCGGAGGCGGGGGCGAGTCGATCTCGGAAGCCTCCGGCAGGTCGAGCCGCTGAGCCGCGAGTGGGGGTTCGACCGCGGTCTGCCCGTGGACCGCTTCTTCATCGAGAAGTTCCTCGAGCGGCACTCCGCGGATGTCCGGGGAAGGGTGCTCGAGGTGGGCACGGACCAGTACACTCGGAGGTTCGGCGGCGACGACGTCACGGCCAGCGACGTCCTGCACGTGTCGGAGTCCAAGCCGGCGGTGACGATGATCGCGGACCTCACGAGTCCCGACGACCTTCCCCCCGACACGTTCGACTGCTTCATCCTCACCAGCACGCTGCAGTTCATCTACGACGTGCGGGCAGCGCTGCGGTCCGCGCACCGGACGCTCAAGCCCGGCGGGGTCCTCCTCATGACCGTTCCCGGCATCAGCGCGATCAGCCGCTACGACTTCGATCGCTGGGGGGATTACTGGCGGTTCACGACCCTGTCCCTGGAGCGTCTGCTGCAGGAAGCCTTTGGGGAGGGATCCGTTCAGGTGGAGGCGTACGGGAACGTGCTCGCATCGACGGCCTTCCTCTACGGCATGGCGGTGGAGGAGTTGGACGTGGGGCTGTTGGAGCGGCCCGATCCGGACTACGAGCTCCTGGTGTGCGCGCGCGCGCTGAAGCGGGAACCGACCCTCTGATCGCGAGCCCTCGGGGTCGGAGGCCGGCTGCGGTGGAGTGAACATCTGGAACCGAGGCGGTAGTCGCGCTCGAGTTCACGGCTCCGGTCGAGATCGCCCCGACCGCCCCGGTCATCGTATCCGAACGAGCCCCACGACTCCAAGGGGGGCAATCGCGCGCCAAAAAATGTTGTGTCATGCGTCCGACGACCGTCCATATATTCGAAAGAGTGGGTCCGATAGGGTCCACTCGAGTAGGCGAAGGCCGGCACCGGGGGCGACGCACGATCCCCGCCTCCGACCGCGCCGGCTTCGAGCCCAACCCGCCCGCGCCGCGAAGCGCGGAGTGGCGAGAGAGCGCTCAAGACCAGCGACCGGAACCGTGGCGACCATCGAACACCGTGCATCTGCGAAAGCGGGGAGCAACGTCAAGGCTCCGACGTTCATCAGCGTCGTGGTCCCGATGTTCAACGAGGAGCGGTACGTCCGCCGCTGCGCCGAGTCCCTGCTGGCGCAGGACTATCCCCGTGATCGCTTCGAGATCCTCATGGTGGACAACAACTCGACGGATCGCTCCGCCGAGATCGCCCGGGAGATCGACGGCGTCCGAGTGCTCGACGAGCCCGTTCAGGGGGACTACGCCGCCCGCAACACGGGGATCGCCAACGCCCGGGGAGAGATCATCGCCTTCACCGACTCGGATACGGCGCCGGCCCCGGACTGGCTCACGAACATCGCCGAGATGATGGATGGGGACCCGGCCATCCAGGTCATCGTGGGTCGGCTGGCGTTCTCGGGCTCGGGGCGCCTCTTGTCCCTGCTCGAGGCGTACGAGAGGGACAAGACCGCGTACATCCTGTCGAGCGACGACCCGCGGCTGTTCTACGGGTACACCTGCAACCTCGCGGCGAGGCGCTCGACCTTCGACGAGGTCGGCCCGTTCGCAGCGGTGGCTCGAAACGCCGACGTCGTCTTCGTCCGCAAGGTCGTGGACGCGGTTTCGACCGATGCCGTGGTCTACGGGCCCGGAGTCGCGGTCCAGCGGCTCGAGGTCTCGTCCGCCTCGGACTATTTCGGAAAGCAGGCCGTCTACGGACAGGACTTTCCCCGATACGGCGCGTTGGCGAACGCCCGGCCGCTGACGATGTCGGAGCGCTGGTCGATTTTTCGGCGAGTCACGAGAAGGCAGCGCTACCCCGCGCTCGACGTCGTTCTCCTGCTCATGGTGCTCGCGGTCGGGGCGGCGTGCTACGACTTCGGAAGGCTGCTGTCGAAGAACAAGGCTCCTTGACGACGGCCCAGACGCGCCGGCCGGGCACGGCTGAGGCCCCCGGCGGGCTCGGACCCGTCGCGCAGCTCTTCAGCGGGAACCTTCTGGGAGCGATCGGCGGAGGCGTCTTCTTCCTGACGGCTTCGTGGAGCCTGTCCATCGAGGACATGGGCCGCTACGCCGTCGCGATCAGCGCGCAGTGGATCGGCGTCGGCCTGGTCGGCACGGGTCTGGCGGTGGCGACCCTCCGCCTCGCCGCCGACCGCCTGGACCGAGACGATCCAGCGGGCGCGGCGGGGATCGTGGCGCAGGGCGCCGCGACGGCACTCGCGGTCACCGTCGCGATCCTGCTGCTCCTCGCGGGATTCGGACTCGCCATGCCCGGCACCCTCGGCCCCATCCCGGCGCTGATCGTCGGGTGGGCGGGCGCCCGCTCGTTCATCGACTGCGTGCGGTCGGGATTCCTCGCCAGGCACCAGTTCGGCCGCGCCACGATGCTCATGGTCGGCTCCACGGTCACGGGCCTGGCAGCGCTGGCCGCCGTGCTCCTCGCCGCGCCGCTCACCCTGGAGCGCCTGCTGATCGCGCACGTCGTGGGCCTCACGGGCGGGGCCGTGGTCGCGCTGGCCCTGGCGGTCCCGCTGACGCGAGACGGGGTCCGCCTCTCGCGCACCGCGCTCGGAGAGCTCCTGCGTTACGCGCGCTGGCCGTCCCTCTCCGAGGGAACCCGCCTGATGCACCTCAACGCGGGTCCGATCCTGCTGATGACCTTCGCCAGCTCCGCGGAAGCGGGGTTGTTCGGAGTCGCCCGGTACCCGGCGTACCTGTTCGACGTGGTCGCGCTCACGCTGTACCAGTACTGGCTGTCGGTCGTCGTGCGGCGTTCCGGCGGAGCCGACATGCACGCCTTCGTGCGCTCGCAGGTGCGCCTGGCCGCCGGTGTGGGCGCCCTCGTCGTGCTCGGGGCCTTCGCCACCCGGCCCCTGCTGGTTCTCCTCGGCAGCCCCTTCGCCGAGGCTGCACCGCTCTTCGTCTTCAACGCCGTCGACTTCGCCATCCTGCTCCTCGTGCGACCGGCCGAGTCCGCCTACCACGGCCTCCACAAGCCGTGGCTCGAGTGGATCCAGCGCGGCGCGGTGCTGCCGATCCTGATCCTCTCGGGCTGGCTCCTGTCGGGCCCCTTCGGCGCCCGAGGCATGGTTTGGGCTCACATCCTGGCCGGAGTCGCGGCGCTCGGAGTCGCGGCGCTCCTCCTGAGAGGTCGCCTGGCCGGCCCGGCCGAAGCCGGGTGAGGGAAGGCGAGGGCGCCGCACGACGGATGGACGCATCCGGCCCGCGGCGAAGCGCCACCTTCACCGGCGGACCGTCCACGTCACCGTGGCCGACTGGCCGGGATCGCTCTCCGACGTGGCCCGGAGCGTGAGCTCCGCGGAGGGCGCCGCCCCGCGTCCCCTCGACACCCAGACCGTGACCGGTACGGAGGCCCCGAACTCCGCCGTGGCGAGCTCGCTCGGCAGCAGGACCGACCAGCCCTCCCCCTCGATCGAGGCGAGCAGCCGGTAGACGTCCGCGCCCGCGTGCGCCCCCACGTCGTCGGGGTGGGCAGCGGGGTCGACGGGCGCCGGCGCGCCCCGGTTCGTCAGCGTCGCCTCCTGCCGCGTGTGGCCGCGGTCCGCACGCCGTTCGGGCGGCGCGACCAGGGACACGCCCCGTTGCTGGGGACCTGCTCCCTCCAGCGAACGCGCCGCGAGGGAATAGGAGAGGATGCCGCGATCGTCGCGCTCGACGTCGAGCACGTAGAAATGGAGCCGATTGGCCTCGTCGCGCCACTCGAAGGCGCTCCCCGAGCGGGCACCGGCATGGAGGAGCGCATCGTTGAGCTGGCGGTAGTCGGCGATCGTGCGCATCACGGGCTCGCCGTCCGGTCGGACGTAGTCCACGACGCCCATGTCCTCGGGATTCGCGTCGACGACCCAGATGAAGCTGTTGAAGGCGTTCGGTCCGCCGTTCGACCCGCGCAGCTCGTCGCGGTTCTTGGCGAGCAGGACCCCGTGATCCGGCGTGAACGAGTCGTATCCGATGCGCTGCACGACCTCGAGCGAGTAGAAGTCGTACGGGACGAGGCCCGGGGAGAGCGGATCGACCGCCGGATCGACGAGCGCCGCCCGATCTCCCGGCTCGGACCCGTCGAGGCGCACGGTCGCGCCCGCGAACGTCCCGGGGAGCGGCTCGACCGCCCGGGCGGTCACGTCGAACACGACGACCCCGGTCCCCGCCAGCCCTTCCCGGCTCAGCTCGAGCACGTCGTCCGAGGTGACGAAGCCGTTCTCGAGACGATTTCGCAGCATGAGGCCGGCCGGCATCGACGCGCCCTGGATCGGCGGCACGACCCAGCGCGAGTGCGGCCCGCCCGGCCCGTTGAAGCTGCCCCGGTCCATCATGTCCCAGGGGCCCGCCGCCACCCTGCGGTACGGCTCGACGTAGGGGTTGTTGTTGAGGTCCGGGATCCCGAACGCGAAGTGACCGAGCTCGTGCGTGATCGTGCCCGAGTTCTCCCCCTGCCGCATCGACGCGCGGCCCCACTGCTGCGCGCCCGCGAGCCAGCTCGTCCACTCGACGTAGCGCGTGGGCACCCATCGGGGCCGCGCGGGGTCCGGGTTGCCCCACTCGGGTGGGATGTCGTCGGGGGACGCGAACCTCATCTCGCCGAACTCCTGCCACACCCCCGTCTCGTCGTAGCCGGCGTAGATGCGCAGGACGGCGTCGTATCGATCCGCGACGTCGCCGGCGTCCGCGCGCCACAGGGAGTCCACGTGGGGCTCCATGCGCAGCTCGGCGACGCTTCCGTCGGGTGTGAACTCGTTCTGGCCCCACTCGTTCAGGCCGTAGGCCCACAGCGGCTCCGGCATCCGGTAGGGCCCGTACGGATCGATCGCGGTGATGCCGAACGCGCCCCGCGACTGCTCCATCCAGTACCCGTGGATGGTCTGCCCGTGGTTGATCTCGCCGGGCTCGATCCAGAGGTCGGCGTAGAAGCGCGCGACGTCCTCGCGCCGCACCGGATCGATCTGCGGGTTGCCGAACGGATCGGAGCCGCGAGGCAGGGTGATCACGAAGGGCTGGTCGGGAAAGTCCACGGCGACGAGCGCGATCCGGAACCCGCGCTCGGGCTCCAGCGAGGGGTCGGCCCAATCGATCCCGGGAATCGGCCGATAGTCGTCCCAGGTCATGACGTCCTGGTCCCGCACGGCCTGGGCATCGATGGGCGCGGGCGGCCCGGCGTCGGAGGTGCAGGAGGCGAGCGCGAGCAGCGCCACGGGGAGGGCCGGGGCGCAGCCGGTCGGTCGCCCAAGGCGCCGCGGCGTGCGCGGCCGCCTCCCTCGACGGCGGCCGGCGCTGGTCTCGGTGTCTGCTCGCATGGCGGTGCTCGCTCTCTCCTCGGGCCAGGTCGAATCCCCCAGCGCCAGCCTGGCGGCCCTCGGGGTCCCGTGCAAGCCGCCCCTCCTTCGGCTTGCCGTCGAGGCGGGGCAGGTCATCGGGTACGCATCACGGATCGCGGCGCTGGACCTGGCGATCATCGACCGCGAGCCGGGCCTCGATCGGCACTGCCCCGAGGGCGCAATCGGGGAGGGGCCGGCAGCCCGGGACGTACCGCGCCAACAACCGGGTCGTCATCCGGGCCCCGGTCAGCGCTCCGACACCGGCTCTCCCAGCTCGCTCGCGTAGGCCCGCCGCAGCGCCTCGTGGTACGCGTCGAGCAATCCCGACAGCGTGGCGTGCTCCTCCCGCACGGCGTCACGAAGCTCCGGCCGCGTCAGGAAGTCGTAGAGAATCGAGGTCATGATCTCCGCGCTGACTCGGAACCCGGTGTGCCCGACGTCGTTGAAGGTGTCCTCGAGCATGCCGCGCGTATGGTTGGCGCCCCGGGAGCTGAACACGCTGACCCCGATCCCGGGGATGTCCTTCGTCACGACCCCGGTCTCCTCGTAGCCGGAGGGCCGACTCGGCTCGGGGGTCATGTTCGGCGCTTCGAGCGCCCGGGCGTACGCGAACGAGAGCTCCTGCAGCGTCCCGAGCGAGATGCCGTCCCTGTATTCTCCGTACCGGTCGATCTCGACCGTCGTGCCCGTGGCCAACGCGGCCCCGCGCGCCGCGTCGTCCATCATGCGGTTGATGTGCTCCAGGTACACGGGATCCGGATAGCGGATGTAGTAGTCCACCACCGCGCGTTGGGGTACGACGTTCGGCGCCTCGCCGCCCTCCGGGATCACGCCCTGGATCGAAGCCTCGGGCCGCAGCGTGGAGCGCAGGCCGTCGACCATCGTGAAGAAGTGCACGGCGGCCGCGAGCGCGTTGCGGCCGTTCCACGAGGAGAGCTGGTGCGACGGCCGACCGAGGAACGTGTACTTGACCTCGTTGATGTTGAGGCAGCAGCTCCCGAAGCCCGCTCGGGCCCTGGAGGTCTCCGTCACCCCGTGACTGCGGATCAGGAGGTCGGCCCCGTCGAAGACCCCGGCCTCGTGCATGATCACCTTGGCGGGCGGCCCGACCTCCTCGGCGGGAGTCCCGTAGATGCGGATCCGCCCCGGGATCCCGTGCTCGGCCATGTGCTCGGCCATGGCGAAGGCGGACGCGAAGACGATCGGCGTCTGCGCGTTGTGCTGGTCGCCGTGGAAGGGCCCGTCGGCGTCGCGCAGCGCGTCGTACTCGCCGATGAGCCCGAGGGTGAGCCCGTCCTCCCCGGCCGGAGAGATCCACGTCGCCACGAACGCGGTCTCCAGACCGGCGACCCCCACCTCGACGTCCCATCCCCTGCCCCGCAGCACGGACGCGAGCGTATCGACGGCGAGGAACTCCTCCCAGCCGACCTCCGGATTGCGTCCGATGAAGTCGCTCAGCGCCTGCATCTCCGCGACCCACAACTCGCTCGTCCGGCGCACGACCGCGTCCCGGGCCCGGTCGTCGCGTCCGGCGAGCTCGGCGGCCATCTCGGCCGGGCGCAAGCGCCCCTGCAGCTCGTCGATCCGGCGCACGACGTCACGAGCCGCGGCGCGCTCGGTCTCTGTCGTCTGCGCGGCCAGGGAGCCGGAGCCCGGCGCCGCGAGGAAATGGAACGTGAGCAGGGACAGGAGCGCGCCGATCGGAGAAGCTCGGACGCGCGTGCGGCGGATGGTCGGCATGACGGGGACTCGTTGCGTTCAGCGAAGCGGCCCCGCAGGGGCCGGAGGCGAACGCCGATGATAGGCTCGTCCGACCACACGCACCACGACGGAGGGCGCAGACGCCCTCACGGGCCTTTCGACCGCCGGGCGTATGCCGAGGGTCGCGGCCACC
>JBFFWJ010000098.1:0-9476 GCA_041570315.1 Longimicrobiales bacterium
CGCATGGCCTCCGCGTACGCCGAAGTCTTGCGGGAGGCGGCGGGCCGTGGGTGATTCGGGATCGGTTGCGGCTGCTTCGTGGTATGGTAGCCCGGCCCGCGCGCATGCCTCGGGCGTCCTCCGTCCCCGTCCCACCCCCTCGGCGAGCCCATGGCCCGACACGACCCTGCGGTGAGCGCCACCGCCGGCGGTGTGCTGCGGCACTACTGGCGGGTCGTGGGGGGACGCTCGTGGCACGTCGCGCTGCCCATCGCCCTCGTCCTCGCGGCGGGGGCCTTCGAGGCCGGATCGTTCGCCCTTCTCATCCCCCTCACGGATGCGGTCGCGGAGAACTCGTTCGACTTCCTCAGGGACTCCGCGGCCTTCGGCTGGATCCTGGCGCTGGTGCCCGCCTCGGTGGCCGACACCCCCAGCCGGGACGCGTATCTCGTCGTGCTCGTGGTGGCGCTCATCATCGTCGGGCGCGTGGGGAAGCTCGCGATCGACTATGTGCGCAAGCTCTTCGTGGTCGCGCGCAACGAGCGGTACCGGGTCCTGGTCGGGGAGGAGACCTTCGGGCGCGTCCTCGGCTTCGGGCGCCAGTACTTCGACCGTCAGTCGCTGGGCCGGATCGACGCGGAGATCGGGTGGTCCAGCTCGGTCCTGGGTCTGCTCGTGGCGGCCGAGGAGCTCTTCCGCTACGCGGTCGGCCTGATCGTCAAAGCCGCGGTCATGATCGGCATCTCGCTTCCGCTCGCCGTCGCCTTCGTCGTGTCGCTCCCCTTCGTCCACTGGTTCATGCACGCGATCAACCGCGCCGTGGAGCGAATCGCGGCCGAGGGGCTCGAGGTCGACCGGCGCGTGCGCAGCCGCATTCTGGACATCCTCGGCTCCATCCCCCTGGTCAAGGCATACTCCCAGGAGCGTGCCGCGGCCGAGACGTACGCGGAGGTGCTGCGCGAGGCCCGCGAGGTCTCGGTGCGACGCGACCGCATCGTGAGCCTCCGCTATCCGGTGGAGGAGGTCGTCATCCTGCTGGTCATGCTCACGGTACAGGGGGCCGTCATCTTCGCGAGCGGCGACTTCCGGCCCGGCGACCTGGCCGCGTTCGGCGCCTTTCTGCTCGTCCTCCAGCAGGCGCTTCCGGACTACAAGTACCTGAGCCTGTTCAGCCTCAAGGTCTCCGAGGAGATCCCCCGGCTGGATGCGGTGGCGGGCCTCTTCTCGGACGAGGGCAAGTTCATCGTACCCTCGGGCCCGCGCGCCTTCGAGCGGCTGCGGTCGGGGATCCGCGTGCGGGGCCTCGGCTTCCGGTACCGGCCCGGCGTGGACACCCTGAAGGGCATCGACACGGAGATCCCGGCCGGCAAGGTCACCGCCATCGTCGGGCCGAGCGGGGCGGGCAAGACCACCTTCGTCGACCTGATCGCGCGGTTCTACGACTGCGCGCCCGGCAGCATCGCGCTCGACGACGTGGACATCCGGGAGTACTCGCTGCCGTCGCTGCACGCGCGCATGGCGATCGTGAGCCAGGAGGTGTGGCTCCTCAACCGCACGCTTCGCCACAACCTCGTCTTCGGCCTGGAGCGGGCGCCCCCCGAGGGCGAGCTGCTGCAGGCCCTCTCGGACGTGGATCTGGGTGGGTTCGTCGGGGATCTGCCCGACGGGCTCGACACGGAGATCGGAGACCGCGGCGTGAGGCTCTCCGGGGGGCAGCGCCAGCGGGTCGCGCTCGCCCGCGCCCTCCTGCGGGACCCCGACATCCTGATCCTGGACGAGGCCACCTCCGCGCTCGACAGCGTCGTGGAGCAGCGGGTCGCGAGGGCGATTCAGAACCGGTCGAGGGGACGCACGCTCATCCTGATCGCGCACCGCCTCTCCACCGTGCGCGGCGCAGACCTGATCCTCGTGATGCGCGAGGGCCGCGTCGTGGAGCAGGGAACGTGGGACGAGCTGCTCGCGCTCGGCGGCGCGTTCGCGGAGCTGCACGCCGCTCAGCTCGGCCCGGAGTCTCCCGTGACCGCCTGAGCCCAGCTCCGCGTCCGCCCCCTCAGCCGTGCAGGCCGAGCCGCTCGGCCACCCGCCGCCGCCTCGCCATGCGCTCGAGCTCGCGGACCTCGTCCCGCCAGTGACGCTCCGCGTTCCCGGGGACCCCGGCTGCCGCCCGCCGTGCCGCCATCCCCTCGATGAGCGCGTCCACCACGTGGGGTGGAGGCGGCCAGATGAAGTGGAGAAGGGGCCGGGCGGGCGCCGACAGATCGATCGCCGGGAACTCCTGGGGCCAGAACATCGGCGAGGGTGTCGGCAGCATCCCCAGGTTCCGCCGCCCGCCCACGATGCCGAAGGCGATCTCGTCGCCGAGCCAGCGCCCGAGCAGGAGATGCCACCGGAGCATGGGCCGCGCCTCGTGGACGAGGCACTCCAGGCACTCCTCCATGACCTCGAGCGCGCCGGAGCGCCGGAAGCAGAAGATCCCGCTGTTCGTCTTCATGTAGCGCTCCAGCCCGAAGCGCTCCATGAGCCAACGGCTCGAGAAGCCATGATGGTTCTCGTCTTGGTCCGCTGTGAGCTGCGACCCCACCATGGCGAGGACGCTCCGCTCGAGAGCGCTCCACAGGTGGTCGAGGCTCCCGAGTACGATGCAGTCGGCGTCCACGTACATCGTCTCTTCGTACGGGCTGGCTTCGGCCGCTCCGTACTTTCTTCCCCGTCCGTCGAGGAAGCGGCGTGGCAGGAGCGACACGTCGTCGAACACGCTCCGATACCGGGCGCGCGCACGCGCGGCCAGCTCCTCGTCGGCGGCGAGGGCTACGGGGTGCCCGGTGTGCTCGCGCAGCGACAGCGCCATGTCGACGGCCATCTCCAGAAAGCGGGGACGGCCCACGGCCATCGTCAGATACCCCCGCCCGGACGACACGCCCTCGGCCGGGCTACGTGGCTCGGCCGGTCAGCTGCTGCTGGACGATCAGAGCGAGGCAGCCGGCCCAGAGGAGCATCGCCAGCGACCACAGCGGCTCCCCCCTTTGGACCAGGAGCGCGGCCCCGGCCAGGCAGTACGCGAGCACCGCGAGCTCCACGAAGAAGGTCCAGTCCAGGGGCGTGGGGGACGGGCGTCCGGTGACCGGCCACGGCGCGGATCCGTGTTGCGGGGCCGCGGCGCCCCAGCCCTTGGGCGTCCGCACGAACTCCCCGCCCGAGACGAGGAAGCCCTGGATCTGACCCGCCGTGTTGTTGACCATCATGCCGATCCCGACGCACAGGCCGGCGGCGACCTCCTTCACGCCTTCGAGCGACCAGCGCCCGTCACGCTCCTGCACCGTCACGAGGAGGCTCAGCGCCGCGGCGGACACGCCCACGGCCATGAAGCCCTGCAGGCCCCAGAAGACGGCTCGGTCCACGTACATCACGGCCCAGGGCCACAGGATGAGGCAGACGAGGAGCAGCGGGTGGACGAGGTAGCCCGCCAGCAGAAAGACCTCCTCCCAGCGGTCCTCGACCGGAGCGCGGGAGCCCAACAGGCGCGCCGTCAGCTTCCGCAGGCACTGCGCGGTTCCCTTGGCCCATCGCCTCTGCTGCACCTTGAAGGCCCGCATGTGGCCCGGGAGCTCGTTGAGCACCTGCACGTCGTGGAGGTAATGGCCCCGCCAGCCGGCGAGGGCGCAGCGATAGCTGAGGTCCAGGTCCTCGGTGAGCGTGTCGGACGTCCAGCCGCCGGCGTCATCGATCGCCGATCGCCGCCATATCCCTCCGGACCCGTTGAACGTGGTGACGTTGCCGACGTGGGCCCGCACCGGCTTCTGGACCCGGAAGTGCCGGTCCAGCAGGAGCGCGAGAACCCGCGTGAGCCAGCTCTGACGCTCCTGCGATCCCCAGGCCCAGCGCGCCTGGGCGAAGGCCACGTCCGGCTCGCGGAACGACCTTCGCTCCTCGAGCATCTCGCGAAGGAAGCCTCGCTCGGGAACGAAGTCCGCGTCGAAGATCGCCACGAACTCGCTGCTCGACCGCTCGAGCCCCCTCGCCAGCGCACCCGCCTTGTAGCCCTCCCGGTCGGTGCGGTGCAGGTGCTGGATGCGAACACCGGCCGCGCGCACCTCGTCCGAGACTCGGGCCACGATCCTCGAGGTCTCGTCCGTGGAGTCGTCGAGCACCTGCACTTCGAAGCGGTCGCGTGGATAGTCCTGCTCCGCCGCCGCGCGCACGATCCGCTCGGCGGTGGCGCGCTCGTTGTACAGAGGGATCTGAACCGTCACGGTCGGGAAGGGCTCTCCGTGGCCCGGGCCCGATCCGTTCCCGTTCGTCCGCCCCGTGGTGGACCGCCGAATGGCGCCTCGATGCCTGAGGAAGCGGCTCAGCATCCTCAGCTCCATGAAGCCGAAGGCGGCGCTGAAAAGGGCGGCGAAGCCGAACAACAGCGTGATGGCGGCCGACATGCGTGAGCTGTGTCCGGGTGGGAAGCGCAACACGGCAAGCCGAAAACTGTATTGGAAAAGGGACCGACGTGGCAACCCGTGACGGGAGCGGCAACTCGGGCACTGCGTCGCCGGAGGGCGTACGTTTCGAGAGGGACCGCAGTCGCCCGCCGCGAGGGACGGGGCGTCGTCGGCCGTTGATTCGTATGGACCTGGAGGACGTATTCGCCCTCGGGTGAGAGCCCGGCGTTCGCAGCCGTCGGAGTCGAGGAGGACCAAGCGGCACACGCTCGTGGCCGCCTTCGCCGCGGGCGTGGTGTGCGCGATGCCGTCGCGGGCCGGGGCCCAGGACGGCGCCGTGGAGCGGCCGGAATGCGCAGACGGCGTCATCACGTCGATCACCCTGGACAGGCGCGCGGTGTTCGACCCCGAATCCGCGAGCTTCGGGGCGTTGGCGTGGACGTACCGTGCGCTCAACGTCCTGCACCTCCGTACGGCGCCATCGTTCATACGCCGTGAGCTCCTCTTCCGCGAAGGCGATTGCCTGGACCCGTTCCTCCTCTCGGAGTCGGCGCGTCTCCTGGACCAGTACGGGTTCCTGTCGCAGGCCTCGATCACGCACGAGGACGACGGAGGCGGAGGCGTTCGCGTCTTCGTCTCGACACGAGACGAGTGGTCCACCAAGGTCGACGTGGGCGGGACGTACGACGGGGGCCTCAACGTCGAGCGCGTGCAGGTCACGGAAGAGAACTTCCTCGGCCGTGGCATCTTCGCGGAGTTCACGCACCGGGAGCGGAGGGAGCAGCGGCAGCAGTCCCTCGGGCTGGCGACCCCGCGCTTCTTCGGGCGCTCGGACGCGAGCATCGCGTGGGGCCGCGACCGGCCCGGGCAGTTCCTGGATCAGTACGTGCGATATCCGTTCGTAGGGGAGGCGGGCGACTACGCCGCGCGGCAGGGCTTCAGCCGGGGGACGCGCTACTTCTCCTATTCGTCCGACGGCGCCGGGCTTCCCTTCGAGCAGGTTCTGGTTCCTTCCTTCCGGGAGCTCGTGGAGCTGTCGGCCGCCCGCCGCTTCGGTGAGCCCGGCCATTCGCTGATCCTGGGCGTCAGCCTCACGCGCGACGTCATCGACTTCCCCCGGCTTCCGGAAGTCGCCTTCGCCAACGACTTCGATGACCTGAGACCCTGGGAGGGGACGCTTCCGGAGCGCATCGGTCGTCAACTGCGCCCCACCGCGTCGACGCGCGTGGCGCTGCACCTCGGGACGCGCAGGTATCGGTACGAGGAGTGGATCGGGCTGGACGGGGTCCGCGACCGCCAGATCGTCGGCATCGGCCTGTTCGGAGGGATCACGCTCGGGCGCGGGCTCGAGGTGCTCACTCCCTCCGGGGTGGAGGCCATCTCGGACGTGTTCGGCCGAGCCCACGCGAGCTTCGGGGTGGCCGCCGGGTCGTCGCTCTTCCACGGCGGCTTCACGGTGGAGTCGCGCCACGAGCGGGGAGCATGGCGGGACGTGCTCGCCGACGGTGACCTCGTCGCGTACCTGCGGAGCTCGTCGCTTCGCAGCCACACGCTCTTCCTGCGCGCGGCGGCTGCGGGGGGCTGGGCGACCCGGCTTCCGTATCAGCTCACGCTCGGAGGACGGGAGGGGGTGCGGTCGCTCGTGGAGGACCGGTATCCCGGGGGGCGCATGCTGCGCTTCGTCGTGGAGGACCGCGTCGTCCTCCCCTGGCCCTCTCCGGACGACGCGGACCTCGGGGTGACCGTCTTCTCGGACGTGGGCCGGGTCTGGCCCGGCGATGTCCCCTACGGCCTCGATTCGGGATGGCAGGCCGGCGTCGGCTTCGGTCTCCGCATCGGGTTCCCCGCGGGGACCCGAAACGTGTGGCGCACGGACGTGGTCTTCCCGGTGAGCGGCCGGGGAGGGGACCCGATCTTCCGCGTCACCTTCGAGCTGAATCGGCTGCGCGCGGGCTTCTTCACCGCGGACGTGTTCCGCAGCAGGCGCCTCGACCTGGGACCCGACCACTTCTGATCGGGCCGGCGGGCCTACCGCCGAAAGCGGAAGAGCACGATCGCTCCGACCAGGGCGAAGCCCAACGCGGCCTTCATGATCGCGTCGGTGTCCCACTCCGTCGCGGACCGGCTCGGAGCGCGCACCGCCTGGTCGACGTGGATGGAGCAGAAGGCGGAGCCCTCGCGAGCCTCGCGCTTGCAGCGCTCTCCCTTCTTCGTCTTCCCCTCGCACTGAGCCACGGTGTCGCCTCCTTGTCGCGATGCCCACGACCCGTCGCGATGCCCACGACTTCGTCGCGATGCTCTCCATACTACGGTCGGCAGCGCCATTCGGTTCACCGGACCGGCCGCGACACCGCGGCCGCCGGCCGGGGCCCGTTCCACGTATCTTCCCCCGTCACCGTTCGCGTGCGATCAGGGAGGCTCCTCTCCATGCCCCACATCCGACAGGTCCCGGTGGCGGAGGCCACAGGTCTCCTGAAGAAGCTCTTCGAGGAGGCGGTGGAGCGTGCCGGCCGCGTCTGGCACATCGTCCACGTCATGAGCGTCAACCCACGTGCGATGGATGCGTCGATGAGGCTCTACGGCGCCCTTCTGCACGGCAGCTCGCCTCTCACCCGGGCTCAGCGAGAGATGCTCGCGGTGGTGACCTCGCGCGCCGTCGACTGCTTCTACTGAGTGCAGGCGCATGCGCATGACCTCCGGGAAGAGGTCCAGCAGGTGCTCGACGGCGACGCGGCCGACGCCTTCGTGCACGCGATTGCTCGGGATTGGCGCGCCGCCGAGCTCTCCGACACCGATCGCGCCCTGTGCGCGTACGCGGAGAAGCTCACGCTTCGGCCGCGGGAGATCGGTGCCGAGGATGCGGAGCGGCTCAAGGGTGTCGGGCTCGACGATGTCGCGATCCACGACGCGACCCAGATCGTCGGCTACTTCAACTACATCACGCGGATCGCCGACGGCCTCGGGGTGGAGCCGGAGGACTTCATCCGTCCCTGGGGAACGGAGCCCGGTGGGGGAGCTGCGACGACAGGGTAGGCCGACTGCTTATATTGCGGGCCGCCAAGCGCTCCGACCCCCGATCACGGCACCCATGGACACGAAGAGACCGACGATCCCCGCCGCCGAGGAGATTCTCGGCGGCTACTTTCCGGTGCTCGACCACGGATTCGTGTCGCTCGTCGACTACATGGGGTCCGACGGCGACGTCGAGCGAGCGGCGCGGGTCAGCTACGGAGCCGGCACCCGCCAGGTCTCGAAGACGCGGGGCCTGATCCGCTACCTGCGGCGCCACCGGCACACCACGCCGTCGGAAATGGTCGAGCTCAAGTTCCACTGCGCCATGCCGATGTTCGTCGCCCGCCAGTGGATCCGGCACCGGACCGCCTCGGTGAACGAGCTGTCGGCCCGCTACTCGCTCATGCCTCTCCTCTTCTATACGCCGAACCCTGAGCAGTTCGCGCTGCAGAGCCGGTCGAACAAGCAGGGCCGCGAGGAGGGCGCGCCGCCCGAGCTCTACGGCGAAGCCGTGCGGCGCTGGGAGGCGCTGCGAGCCGACAGCGGCGGCGCCTATCGGTGGCTCCTCGAGGAGGAGGTCGCGCGCGAGATCGCCCGCATCGACCTGCCCGTGTCGACCTACACGCAGTGGTACTGGAAGATCGATCTGCACAACCTGCTTCACTTCCTGTCGTTGCGGGTCGATCCCCGGGCGCAGTGGGAGATCAGGCAGTTCGCGGACGTGATCGCCGCGATGGTCAAGCGGGTGGCGCCCCTCTCCTACGAGGCCTGGGTCGACTACGACCTCGAGTCCCGTCCGCTCACGAGAGCGGAGCGCGACGTGCTTTCGCGGCTCGTGACAGGCTCGGAAGAGGGGCTGACGGCGCGGAGCGGCGTCAGCGTCTCCGCGGCCCAGATGAAGGACGCGGGGCTGTCTCCCCGTGAGGTGCGTGAGCTCGTCGAGAAGCTGCGGGCTCCCGCGCGTCCGGACTTCGAGCTCGACCTGTCGACGATGATGTCGGCTGAGGACGTTTCGGAGAAGATGTACCGGGCGGTGCCGGGCGACTTCGACTGACGCGCTCATGCGTCGTCCAGCCGATGGAATGCCACGCTGACATGAGCGGAATCCGGCACCGGAGCCCGATGGCGGGCGCGCTCCCGACCCTCGGGCCGTCCGGTCCGGGACCCGACGCCGCACGCGGGTCCCCGGCCGGCGCGGAGGCACCCGAGGTTCCGCTCCTCGCCCTCGATCAGCTCTGGTTCCAGGTCGCGGGCACGGTGTGCAACCTCCGGTGCGGGCACTGCTTCATCTCCTGCGCTCCGGACAACCACTCGTTCTGGTTCCTGACGCGCTCCCAGGTCCGCGCCGCGCTGGACGAGTCGAGGACCCTCGGCGTCAAGGAGTACTACTTCACGGGCGGCGAGCCCTTCATGAACCGTGAGATGCTGGGCATCCTGGAGGATACGCTGGAGCTCGGCCCCGCCACCGTGCTCACGAACGCGACGCTCCTTCCCTCGCGCACCGTGGACGCGCTGGCCGGGCTGGCGTCCCGCTCACCGTACTCCCTGGAGCTGCGCGTGAGCATCGACGGCGTCACCGCCGAATCGAACGACGCGCTCCGCGGACACGGCTCCTTCGACCGGGCCCTGGGGGCCGTGGGCCGCCTCGCGGCCTCGGGGTTCCTGCCCATCGTCACCACGATGCAGACCTGGGCCGACGCGGACACGGATCGCGTCCTCGACGCGTTCCGCGCCCGGCTGAGCGCCGTCGGCTACGAGCGGTCGCGCCTCAAGATCCTCCCCCCGCTCCACATCGGTGCGGAGGCCCGGCGCTCCGGCGGCTACGCGCCCTCGGAGCGCGTGACCGGTGAGATGATGGTCGACTACCCGGTCGACCTGCTTCTGTGCTCGAGCGCCCGGCTCGTCACGAGCCGGGGCGTCTGGGTCTGCCCGATCCTGCTCGACTACGAGTCCGGCCGGCTCGGCGACACGCTCTCGGCCGCGGTCGAGCGCCCTGCCCGGCTGACCGAGCAGGCCTGCCATACCTGCTGGCTGCACGGTGCCATATGCTCCAAC
>JBFFWJ010000099.1:0-9400 GCA_041570315.1 Longimicrobiales bacterium
GCGCCCCCTCATACCTTGGAGGCCGGCGCGCGCGCCGCGAGGCCAGGCCTCGGCGCGAGGGGCGTCGGTCTTCTGCTTCAGGGAGGATCCGAGCGATGAGGGACGGCAAGAATCCCCGCCACGCCCGCTGGGGCGTGGTCGCGACGCTGTTCACCGCCGCGGCGCTGCTCGCCCCGCCGTCCGCGACGGCCCAGGACGGCGTGGGCACCCGCGACGTGACCTTCAGCCGGGACATCGCGCCGATTCTCCAGCGCAGCTGTCAGGGCTGCCACAACCCGACCGGCGTGGCCCCCATGTCCCTCGTCACGTATCGCGACGTGCGCCGCTGGGCACCGCGCATCAAGGAGAAGACGGCGATCCGCGACCGGGCCGGCGCGATGCCGCCCTGGTACGTCGAGAAGGACATCGGCATCCAGCACTACAAGTACGACCCCTCGCTGAGCGACGAGGAGCTCGCGGCCATCGCGACCTGGGTCGACGACGGCGCCCCCGAGGGGGACCCCGCGGACCTGCCCGAGCCGATCGACTTCGAGGCCGCCGAGTTCTGGACGGCGGGTGAGCCGGATCTCATCGTCGAGACCGAGGAAGTCTTCATGGAGGCGGGAGCCCCCGACTGGTGGGGTGAGATTCCGTCGGTGCCGATCCCTCTCGAGGAGGACCGCTACGTCAAGTCCGTCGAGATCAGGGAGGTCAACGACATCGATCCGACCGACATGGGACGGGCCACGGTGGGTGGGCGCTTCATCTTCCACCACATGATCTGGAGCACGCGGGTCCTCGACGAGGACGACGATCCGACGCTGGCGGAGTTCAGCAGCGAGGGGGCCACCGGCTGGCCGGTCCACGAGGTGGGCCGCAACCCGGACATCTTCGATCTGGAGGCGGGCCGCCTCCTGCGCGCGGGCTCGAGCGTCGTGTCGAACTCGACCCACCTTCACTCGAGCGGCCGGGACACCCGGGCCAAGCTGCTCATCGGCTTCCGCTTCCATCCGGAGGGCTACGAGCCCAAGTACCCGCGCGCCCAGGTCGTCCTGGGCAACGGCGTGGACATCGACATCGAGGCGATGCAGGACGGCCAGGAGCTGCACGCGTACGAGGTGCTCGAGCAGCACACGAAGATCGTGACCTTCGAGCCGCACCTGCACGCCCCCGGCGAGCGGATGTGCCTGGAGGCGATCTGGGGCTACAACGTCGAGACGCTGTCCTGTGTCGGGTACGATCACAACTGGGTGCGTGGATACGCCTTCGAGGACGGCTACCAACCCCTCCTGCCCAAGGGCACGATCCTCCACATCATCGGCTACATGAACAACACGCCGAGCAACACGAACGTACCGGACCCCCGCAACTGGCAGGGCTCCGGAAACCGCTCGGTGTCGAACATGTTCATCGACCTGGGGATGCAGGTCGCGATGACCGACGAGGAGTTCCTCGCGGAGATGCAGCGGCGCGTGGAACTCTTCGGCCTGACGAAGAACGACCACGTCATCGGATGTCCGCTCTGCCTGCACTCCATCCCGGTGCCGTCGCCGGTCGTCTCCGGCACGGACGAAGAGCGGCCCGGGGGGCGCCGGTAGGAACCAGCTACGTCCCCCGCAGCCGACGACCGCATGCCAGCAACGCTCATGGACCGCATTCGACACCCCGGCCCACGCGGCCTTCGGATCGTCCTCGCGACCGCGGCCCTGCTGCTCGCCCACCAAGAGGCCCGGGCGCAGCTCTCGTACACCAAGGGCCAGACCGTGGCGCCCGCCTACGAGGGCTTCGAGGTCAACGAGGACGGCTCCTACGACCTCGTCTTCGGCTACATGAATCGAAACTGGCTCGAGGAGATCGACGTTCCCGTCGGAACCGACAACTTCTTCTCTCCGGGGCCGGCCGACCGGGGCCAACCCACGCGTTTCCTCCCGCGCCGCAACCGCTTCATCTTCAAGGTCCGGGTTCCCGCCGACTTCGGCGACCAGGAGCTGGTCTGGACGCTCACCACGCAGGGCGAGACGAAGCGCGCGTACGCCACGCTGCGACAGGATCTCCTGATCGACAACATGGTCATCGCCTCCGAGACGGGCGCGCTCGGCGCCGGCCGCAGCGATCCGGAGACCCGCTCGAACGTGCCCCCCTCGATCGAGCTGGAGTCCGATCGGGAGATCACGGCCCGGGTCGGGGAGGAGATCACGCTCGTCGCGCGCATCACCGACGACGGCCTTCCGCTCACCCGGGCACAGCGCGCGGCGCGGGCGAGAGCCGCGCGCGAGGCCGCGCGGGCTGGCGATCCCGAGCCCGAAGAGGAAGCGGAGGAGGAGGAGCCCGAAGAGGAAGCGGAGGAGGAAGAGGAGGGCGAGCAGGAAGCCGGCGCGCAGGAGGAGCTCACCCCCGAGATGAGGGCGCTGCGGCGGGCGCTCAACGAGCCGGCGCGCGTGACGGTCGGCAAGGCAGTGGGGCTGCACTTCACCTGGTTCGTCTACCGCGGAGGGGGCGACGCGACCTTCGAGCCGATCCAGATCAAGCCGTGGGAGGATACGCGGGCCTTCCAGAACTCTCCCTGGGCCCCCTTCTGGGAGGCCCCGGCCGCGCCGGAGGACGGGCGCTGGGTCGTGCGCGTGACGTTCGACGAGCCGGGCACGTACGTGCTGCAGGGACGCGCCGATGACGGGGCGCTGTACTCCGACGAGCGGGTCACGATCACGGTGCGGCCGCTCGTGAACTGACCGGCCCGCCCCGGCGCGCCCTCCGCTCGGGACCGAGCGGGCACGGCGCGCCGCCGGCGTGTCACGCGGCACGGACCCTGCAGCCCAGATCGGTGCGCTCGGGCTCGACACCGTCCCGATCCGGCGATCCGGCCCGCTGATCCTCGCGGGTCCGACACACGAAGCACGGTGATCGGCCGGTCCCCGGGCCCTCGGTCTCTCCCGTTGCAGAACGGGGCAGTCGTTGCAGGATGCAAGACAGGAGTATCCCATGAGCCCGGCCGGTCCGCTCGACCTGATCATCGCGTTCCTGCTCGCGGTGCGCCGCTTCGGAGCCGTGAGAACGCTGCTCGGCACGCTCGCGCTGGCGCCCGTCTTCCTGTGGAGCCTGCCGCCGGTATCGTGCGGGTGCCTGGGGCCCATGTTCCGGCGCTGCGCACGCGACCTGCCCTACTTCGCCGCGATGAGGTCGGACCTGAAGAACCTGGCGTCGCAGCAGGAGATCTACTTCTCGGACTTCCGCACCTACACCAACGACGCCGAGGCCCTCTCCTTCATCGCCTCGGACGGGGTGCGCCTGACCGTCGTCGCGACCCCCGACGGGTGGGCCGCCGAGGCCGAGCACGAGGCGCTCGGTACGCGCGAGGGCTGCGCCCTGTACCACGGAGCGGCTCCGGTCTACGAGTCGGGTCTCGTCGCGCGGGGCCGCCCCGGCGAGGTGACCTGCACGAGCTCGTAGACGCCCCGGAGCGAGGCGCCCCTGCGCGGAGCCCGACGCCGGGAGGTCCGGCCGGGTGCTCCGCGGCGCTACCGCAGGCCCGGCCGGCTTCGCCCGACCTGGCGCCTCACTCCGGCTCGGACGAGCCCGGCGGGGCCGCCGCCGCGCTCCGGTAGCCCGCCGCGTCGGCGTCGGTGGCCCGCGCCCACTCCTCCGACCACGCCTCCAGCCGGGCCTGCGCCGCATGGTGCACGGTGCCCTCGGGAAAGGTGCCGTCGGGCCGTGCCTCTCCCGCCTCGCATCCGGTGAGCACGGGCCAGCCCTCCTCCACCCGCTCGATGGCCCACAGGTGGAAGCGCTCCTGGGCCACCGCACGGCGCACGTCGGCGCGCAGGCACAGGTTGTCGAGGTTGCGCCGCGGGAGCACGACGCCCTGGTGGCCGTCCAGCCCGATGCGCTCGCAGGCCCTGAAGAAGCCCTCGACCTTGGCCGTCACGCCTCCCACCGGCAGCACCAGGCCGTCCTGGTTCACCGCGCCGGTCACGGCGATGCCCTGACGGATCGGCACGTCGCCGATCGCCGACAGGAGCGCGTACAGCTCGGCCGCCGCGGCGCTGTCCCCCTCGACCTCCTCGTACATCTGATCGAAGGACAGGGTGGCCGAGAGGATCAGCGGCCTGCGACGGGCGAAGTGCCGACCCAGATACCCGCTCACCACGAGGAAGCCCTTGTTGTGGATGCGCCCGGCCAGCTTGGCCTCCCTCTCGATGTGCACCACGCCGCCACGGCCGATGTACGCGCTGGCCATCAGGCGGATCGGGCGGCCCACGGCTCCGTCGCCGAGCCACGTCAGGCCGATCCCGAAGAGCTGCCCGATCCGCTCGCCGCTCGGCTCGAACGCGAGGATGCCGCGCTCCAATAGCTCCAGGAGCCTTCGCTCCGGGCGCCGACGACGCAGGTCCTGGTGCTCGAGCGCGGCCTCCACGTCCTCGGTCGTCACGACCGCCCGCTCCCCGGCGTGGTGGGCCGACTCCAGCACCAGGTCGAGCACCGGCCGCAACCGCGTGGTCAGCTTCGCCTGGTCCTCGGCCAGCCGCGAGCCCTCCTCGACGATGCGCGCGACGGCGCCCGCGTCGAAAGGCCTCAGGGACTTGCGCCTGCACTCCACCGCCACGAGCTGCGCGAGCGCGTGCTCCGCCGCGGCGTCCCGATCCATGTCGCCGGCGAAGTCGACCTTGACCTTGAAGACCTCGTCGAACTCGGCGTCGAGCTGCTGGAGCAGGTAGAAGGTGCGCGGCTCGCCGATCAGGACGACCTTCACGTCGGCAGGGATGGGCTCCGGCTCCAGGGACTGCGTCGCGAACAGGCCGACCTCGTCGGCGGCGTCGACCGGCCTCAGCTCACCGGTCCGCAGGGTCCGCTTGAGCGCGGGCCACACCAGCGGCCGCGACAACACCTCCTCGGCCCGCAAGACGAGGTATCCGCCGTTGGCCCGATGCATCGCCCCTGCCGCGATCCGCGTGAAGTCGGTGACCATGACGCCGAAGCGCATCTGGCCCTCCGTGCGCCCGAACAGGTTTCGCAGGTGCGGGTTGTGCTCCTCGACGACGGGCGCGCCCTCGTCCACGGCATGCGACACCAGGAGGTTGACCAGGTAGCGCCGCAAGGGCTCTCCCGCCACGACCTCCTCGGTGCCGATCTCCGAGGCCGGAAACAGCCCGATCTCGCCCGATCTCAGGAAGGCGTCGGCGTTGCGCACGATGTCGGCCGCGACCCGATCGACGTACGCGAGCACGGCCGGCACGTCGGCGAAGGCTTCGCGCACCGCTTCGACCCGGTGCATCACGACCTGGCGCGCGACCTCGGCGTGGAAGTCCGCGACCGCGCTGCGGGCCTCCCGCTCGACCTGGTGGACCTTGCGCTGCACCTCGAACACCGCACGAGCCGACTGACGCACGTGGTCGTCGATCTCGTCCCGGGTCGCGGCGGGAAGCGCGTCGTACGCCGACTGCGAGATCGGCTCACCTCCCCGGGCCGCGACGACGGTCATGGCGTCGGGGGGGCCGACCAGAGCGACCCACGGATCGTCGACCAGCTCCCTCCTCAGGTCCTCCATGAGCGCTCCGGCCTGCTTGCCGTGCTCCTCCAGGATGGACGCACGTCGGCTCGATGCCTGATCGCTCTCGAGCGCCTGGGGAAGCGCGCTGCGCAGGTCGGCCACCACGTCCGCCATCACGTCGCGGAGCTCGCGGCCGCGGCCGGGTGGGAGCCGGATGGCTCTCGGGCGGCGCGGGTCGTCGAAGTTGAAGACGTAGCACCAGTCCGGCGGCGTCGACGCGGAGCGCGCACGCTCGCGCGCCGCCCTGCGCGCGAAGCTGAAGCGGCCGGATCCCGGCTGGCCGAGCACGAAGACGCCGTAGCCGGGCTCATGGAGAGCGAGGCCGAACGAGAGGGCGGCCATCGCCTCGTCCTGGCCGATCACCATCTCGTCGGGCGCCTCGACCTCCTCGGTCGTGCCGAAGCCGAGCGTGGAGGGGGCGCACGGGCGGTGCAGCCGGTCGCTCGGGACGCGCACATCGCGCGTCATGGAGGCCTCGCGCGTCGAAGGAGCCGCACTCTCACGGCTGGCCCCGCCGCCCGCTCAGGAAGGTCCCTTGCGCGTCGAGAGACCGAACGGCAGATACGCCGGGCAGGACCCGGCCGCGCTCGTCAGCAGGAAGACGACGGCCACGATGGCGAGGACGATCGCCAGAGTGCCACCGATCACGCCGGTGAAGTACAGGATCCCGATGCCGACTGCGACGACGGTGCGGATCGCCCGATCGGCGGCCCCCATGTTCGGTGTCATCGTGCCCTCCCTCGTGTTCGACCCGACAGGGTCGGGGCATGCGCCTTGAACATGCCCAGGGCGCGCTGCCGGGGCAGTCGGGAATCCTCCGACCTGCCCTGTCGTCCAATCAACGAAGCGTCGACGGGATTTCCACGCAGCCCGTCGCGGAGACCGGACCCTGCGCCTCGCGACCTCCCCCCCTAGCTTTGCGCCCGAAGCTTCGCGCCCGAGCCGGCCCGGCACCGACGCTCGACGCAGCCCGTGGCAGCCTGTGAACCCGACGGACCCGGAGGGCGGACTCGACCATGATCGTCGAACCCGGCAGGACCCGAATCGGCTGGATCGGCCTCGGCGTCATGGGCCGCAGCATGTGCGGCCATCTGATCGACCGGGGCTTCGAGGCCACCGTCTACACCCGCACCCGCTCCACGGCGGACCCCGTGCTCGAGAAGGGCGCCACGTGGGCCGAAGGCCCCAGGGCGGTGGCCGAGCGGAGCGACGTCGTCTTCACGATCGTCGGCTTTCCGAGCGACGTCCGCGAGGTCGTCCTCGGCCCCGAAGGGGCCCTGGGCGGGTGCGGGGAAGGCGACGTGCTCGTCGACATGACCACGAGCGAGCCGTCCCTCGCCGTGGAGATCTACGAGGCTGCCCGAGCCAAGGGAGTCGCCAGCGTCGACGCGCCCGTGTCGGGCGGAGACGTCGGGGCCCGCGAAGGCCGCCTGTCGATCATGATCGGCGGAGACGAGGAGGTCGTGAAGGCGCTCGCTCCCTGCTGGGACGCGATGGGCTCGGCCATCGTGCGCCAGGGAGGCCCCGGCGCGGGCCAGCACACCAAGATGGTGAACCAGACCCTGATCGCCTCCGGGATGATCGGCGTGTGCGAGGGCCTGCTCTACGCCTACAAGGCGGGGCTCGACCTCGAGACCGTGATGAAGTCCGTGGCCTCGGGAGCGGCCGGCAGCTGGTCACTCTCCAACTACGGCCCCCGCATGATCGCGAACAACTTCGATCCGGGCTTCTTCGTCGAGCACTTCATCAAGGACATGGGCATCGCCCTGACCGAGGCGAACCGCATGAACCTCGCCCTTCCCGGGCTCGCCCTCGCGCATCAGCTGTACACTGCGCTGCGCGCTCAGGGCGGCGGGCGGAAGGGAACGCACGCGCTGCAGCTGGCCATCGCCTCCCTCTCGGACGTGGACTGGGAGGCGCGCTGACGGCGGCGCCGGCCTCGCCAGCCGGGGCACTGTCCGCCCCGGCGCACGGGGCGCCGCCTCATCGCGGCCCCACCTCCGCAGCGGCGACCCCGGCCTCCCCCAGCGAGCCCAGGGCGACCTCGAGCGCGCCCGGGCGCGTCCCCTCCGTCCACACCTCGCGACAGGCCGCCTCCTCCGCGGGGTCCGCGTGCTCCCAGGCCTCGGACGCGGCCCGGTAGATCGACCAGTCGGCGTCCGACACGCTTCCCTTGCGCCGCTCCAGGCGGCCCCGGACCGTGGCCGCCGAAGCCCGGCACAGGAGGCACGCGGACCGCACCCCGGCCCCGCGTGCCGCGTCGAGGAAGGCGCGCCGGCGGGCCCGCTCGTGAAAGGACGCATCCACGATGACGCGCTCGCCCCGGTGCAGGAGATCGAGGGCGCGCTCGAGGCACTCGGCGTACGTCCGGTCGTTCCATTCGGGCGTGTAGATCCCCTCACCGTAGGGCGCCGCCGCCGACTGGCCCGGCCCCACGCCCGCGAGCCCCTTGCGCACACGGTCCGAGGACACGACGTGGAATCCCGCGCGCTCGGCGAGGCCCTCGGCGAGCGTCGTCTTCCCGGTGCCCGGCAGCCCCCCGACGAGGACGAGGGCGGGTCGCCGCTCGGGCGCCTCGAGCTCGGACAGAGCCAGCAGCCAATGCGCGCGGGCTTGCCGCTCCGCTCTACGGCGCTGCGGCTCCGGGACCTCGGTCTCCCCCGCGAGCATGCCCTCCACCTTCGCGCGGACTGCGGCGCGGTACGCGACGTAGAACGGCAGGAGCCGCCACCCTCCGTCGTCGCCCGCGGCACGCAGGTACGTCCGCGCGAAGAGGTCGGCGAGGTCCCGGCGGCCTCGGAACTGGAGATCCATGGCCAGGAACGCCACGTCCGCTACCGGGTCCGCATACCGGAAGCGCTGGTTGAACTCGATGCAGTCGATGATCACCAGGTCGTTGGGCGGCGCCTCGTCGGGAAAGAGGTAGACGTGATCGAGGTGCAGGTCACCGTGGGTGTCGCGCGGGACGTCCGCGGACGCACGCGCCTCGATCAGAGGCTCGAGCTCGGCGAGCCGCTCCTGCAGCCGTTCGCCCAGCTTCTCGAAGACCTCCGCGCTCACGCAGGTGCCGACGTGGCCACGGGACTGGTCGAGGTTCTCCCGCGCGTTGCCCGCCACGACCTCGTACCGCCGGTACCGGCTGACCTCCGGGCCGCGCGCCGCGCGCGCGTGGAACTCCGCGATGCGCCGCCCGGCCTCCTCGAGCGAGCTCTCGGCGAGCCGCCCCGCCCGCAGGTGCTCCAGCATCGTCGCATCGGCCGGGAGGCGCCGCATCTTGACCGCGTATTCGACCGCCTCCCCTTCTCCCTCGAGCTCGAGCCTTCCCTCGCGCTCCACGATCGGCACGACGCCGAGATAGACGTCGGGCGCCAGCCGACGGTTCAGCGTGACCTCCTCCCGGCAGTAGCGCAGCCGCCGCTCCAGCGTCGTGAAGTCGAGGAAGCCCAGATCGACGGCCTTCTTCACCTTGTACGCGTAGGGCCCCGCCAGGAAGACGACCGAGATGTGCGTCTGGCGCACGGCCGGATCGGGCGCGCCGTGCGGATACGCCTCGGGGCGGGTCAGGTCGCGTATCAGTCGATGAACGTCCAAGGGCCGGGCCTCCACGACGAACGAGCCTGCCCCGCGCCCGCGAGCCGCACAGCCGGGCTCGGGCCTCGAGAGCGTCACGCCGCCGTCGATTGGATCCGAGAAAAGATCGCGAAGGTGCCGCTTCGACCGTAGCCTTCCGTGCGGGTCCGATCGACGACACACGCCGGAGCATCCGATGCGCAGACGACGCTTTCTCGGGCTGGCCGCCGCGGGCGGCCTCGCCCTGGGCCGGCCGCCGCGTGGCGGCGGAGACGCTTCCTCTCCGCCACCGCCACCCCTCGTCCC
>JBFFWJ010000100.1:0-9316 GCA_041570315.1 Longimicrobiales bacterium
GAGGGCGTCCGGCAGCCGGCCGCGACGGCGGAGGGCCCGAGAGCGGCCCGCCACGGGAGCAGGCCACGCGCTCGAGCGAGGCGCGAGCCACCCCGCTACGCGGGAAGGCCCACGCGCTCGAGCAGGGCCTGGAACCGGGGCTCTTCGCGAAGGGGATCGTACGCCGGCTGCACCCCGAGCCACACGAGCTCGGCCGCTCGGACCTCGGCCGCCTCCTCGAGCAGATCGAGCGCTGCACCACCCTTCTTCAGACCGAGCTGGACCTGGGCGCGGAGCGCCGGAGACACGTAGCCCCGACGCGCCCGATTGGCGAGTCGTCGCGCTACCCCTTCCGCCTCCTCCGTCTGGCCCTGCGAGCCCAGCGAGTGTCCGAGAGCCGCCAGCGTCTCCGATCTCTCGTCCGACAGCATCACCGCGTGGCGCAACGGCTCGACCGCCTTGTCGCCGTGTCCCATCGCCTCCAGGCACTGGCCGAGGAAGTAGTGAGCGAGCCCGAACCGCGGATGCGCGCGGGCCGCGGCGTCCAGCGCCTGCGCGGCATAGGCGAGGTCCCGCTCGTAGAAGGCGACGATGCCCCTGCTGACGGCGACGGCGCCGGATCGCGGGTCCAGCTCTTCGGCTCGGTCGAGCCTCGCCACCGCCTCCGCGAAGCGGCGACACGGCGTCAGGAGATTCATGGCGAGCCATTGATGAGCCGTGGCGTACGAGGGGGCTGCTTCGATGGAGCGCCGGAAGCACTCCTCCGCCTCGAGCCAATCCCAGTCGTGCATGGCGTGGACACATGCGAGCGACGCCCACGCCTCTCCGAGCGTCGGATCCAGCTCCAACGCACGGAGCGCGGCCCTCCTGGCCGCGCCCATCGCCTCCGGGGTCGGCTCCCCGCCATAGATCCCGAGGATCGCGTGGGCATCCGCCAGAGCCGCGTGTGCGAGCGCGAAGTCCGGGTCACGCTCGAGCGCTCTTCCGAAGTGGGCCAGGCTCTCCCCGACCGATGCGTCTCGGCGCTGGTTCCAATGGAATCGGCCCCGCAGGTACATGTCGTACGCATCGGCGTCCCGCGTGCCCCGGACCTCGATGCCCTCCCGGTTCGCCCGCGACAGCTCCAGCCGCACCGCCCGCGCCACCGACGCGGCGACCTCACTCTGCACCTCGAAGACGTCCTCCAAGCCGCGGTCGTACGTGTCGGACCAGATGTGCGCGCCGGAGGCGGCATCCACGAGGTGGACGACGATCCTCATCCGGGTGCCACTCCTGCGCACGCTGCCGTCGACGACCGTCCCGACGCCCAGATCCGTCGCGATCCGGGTGACGTCTCGGCCGACGTCCCCGTAGGCCATGACCGAGGACCGGGAGATGACGCGCAGCCCGCTGATGCGCGAGAGGGACATGATGATGTCGTCGGTGACACCTTCGGCGACGTACGCGTCCTCCTTGTCGTCGCCCAGGTTGCGGAGGGGTAGGACGGCCAACGTGTCCGAGCGGACCGAAACGGATGGCGTGATCTCATCGCGCCTCGCCGACCGGCCACCCAGCGCCGCGCCCATCTCGGCGGCCGTGGAGAACCGGTCCGCGGGATCCTTGGCCAACGCCCTCCGGATCACCGAGTCGATCTCACCGGGCAGGGCCGGTCTCGAGCGCCGGGGCGACGGGACGGGGTCCATGAGGACCCTAGCGAGCACCGCCCTGGTCGTCCGGCCGCTGTAGGGCGGTTGCCCCGTCACCATCTCGTACAGCAGACAGCCCAGCGCGTAGACATCCGAACGGGCATCCACATGCGTCCCGGAGGCCTGCTCGGGACTCATGTAGCCCGGCGTCCCGAGCGTCGCTCCCGGTCGGCTCGGACCCTCGGCGCCCGCGTTCTCCACCGCCCCCGCGACACCGAAATCCAAGACGAGCGGCAGCCCGTCGCAGAGCATGACGTTGTCCGGCTTGAGGTCGCGGTGCACCACGTCGTGGCCGTGGGCGTGGTGCAGGGCGGCCGCGATCGATCGGGCGATCTCGACGCTCTCCTCGACTCCGAGCTGCTTCTCGCGAGCGAGCTTCGCCCGCAGGGTCTCGCCCGCGACGTAGGGCATGACGTAGAAGAGCGAGGCTTCGACGCTGCCCGAGTCGAACAGCGGCACGATGTGAGGATGCTGGAGCGTCGCGGTGACCCGGATCTCCTCGAGAAAGCGCTCGGCGCCCAGAGCCGCGGAGAGCTCGGGGTGAAGGACCTTCACGGCGACCCTGCGCCCGTGCCTCTCGTCGTGCGCGAGGTAGACCTTGGCCATGCCGCCCTCGCCGATCTCCTCCTCGATCCGATAGCGGCCGGAAAGCGCCCCGTTCAAGCGATCGACGGCGGCGTCGCTCACCCGCTTCTCCGGCGCGCCTCGATGCGGCCCCTCCCCCATCCTCGAGGGATCCTCAGGCTCTCGGCCGGAGGTCGGGCGGGAGGGATCGGCGGGGCTCATCGAATGAAGATGCCCCTCCCGTGCGCGGGCCGCGAGCGAGGTCGGCCGGTGGCGGGCCTCGCGTGGGCGACTCGTGGGAAGGTCCCTGCCGCCGCAAGGCGGGCCGGGGCGGCGGCGGTGAGGCGGCGGCGGGTCCCCTCCCCGGGTGCGCCGAGGCCGTGAAGTTGGGATCGGCACCGGGATCTGCGCGCCGCGGTGACGTCGGATGCGGACCTCTTTCCCAACCGCGGATGGCGGTCTCGCGAGGCCGTCAAATCAGCTGCGTGAGCGCGGCTCCGGCGACGAGCAGGGCGATCAGTCCGAAGATCAGGATGAAGGCGATCGCGTGGGCGTGAGCCGAATCGGGACGGTCTGTGCTGAGCATTGTCGTCTTCCTGGGGGATCGAGCCTGTTCCTTCGTCAGGCTCTCACCTGGGAATACCGGAAAACGGGGTGAGGGCCCTCACGGCGGGTGGGATGGATCGCCCCACGCGATCCTGAGACTCCGGGGTTGTTGGTCGGGAGAGGCTCGCGAGCGGGAAATGAAGCGGCGGGCAGGCTGACTCACGGCTCCCCCTTTCTTCCCGGAGCGAGGCTTCTGGCCGCGACGGGGCCCGGCACGCACTGTCCGACTCTCACGTTTCCCGCTCAGCCGCCTCGCCGAGCAGGGTCGGAAGAGGCTCGTTTGCTCGGAATTGGTATACGGCGGCTTCAGGGGCCAGGCATCACGGGTGCATGGCGGCCGCTTCCGGCCCCCAACAGCTCGTAACCGGTCCGGAAGGAGGCCGGCGTGCTCCTGGTTGGGGCCGAGCAGCAAGCGGCTGGGCTCGCACCCGGTGGAGACGAATGCGCGGGCTGAAGAGCGTGCTCCGCTCTCGGGGCGTGGGCAAGATGACGCGGACGCCGGCGGTCAAACGATGAGCCGACGGCGTGTAGGGAGGTGAGGCCTCACAAGGGCCAGTTCGTCGGATGGACAGCACCACGACCAAGTTCTCCGAGGCTTGCCTGAGCCCCGGTCGCGGGGATACGGTCTGGGTTGATGGCGGCGGTCTCGCATTGAGGCACCCGCGGTCTTCGTGACACAAGGAGCGCACGACATGCGTACCAGGGGAACCGTGAAGTGGTTCAACGATCAGAAGGGCTTCGGCTTCATCACGCCGGACGACGGCAGCAAAGACTGCTTCGTCCATCACAGCGCGATTCAAGCCGAGGGTTTCAAGACCCTCGCCGAGGGAGCCCAGGTCGAGTTCGACATCGTCCAGGGGTCCAAGGGACCAGCGGCCGAGAACGTGGTCGTGGTCTGACCGCCGGCCGACCAACGCCAACGTCGGCTTGTGACAGCCGCCCGCGTGGCTGTCTCGCTTCGATTCGGTCGGGAGCTGACGCATCGAAGACATCTTGGGTACCCTTCAGCGTCGGCGAGGACCAAGATCTCTCGCGACGAGACGCTGGCGGAGAGCACTCTCGCGGTGCTCTCGGCGGCGTCTTTCTGATGGGGAGGCCTGAGAAGGGATGGGATCAATGGCGAAGGAAGAGGCGATCGAGGTAAAGGGGCTGGTCACCGAGGTGCTTCCGGACCGGAACTTCCGCGTTCAGCTGCAGAATGACCACGTCGTCCTAGCGTACCTCGCGGGCCGCATGTCGAAGTTCCGCATCCGGGTCCTGGTGTGAGGCAGGGCGACGCTGGAGCTTTCTCCATACGACTTGAATCGCGGCCGCATCACTGCCGCCACGAGGCGGCGGGTGCGCCGCCCCCCACGGCGTCCAACCGTCGAAGGCGCTGATCGACCCTGCGCCAGTGTCCGCTGGGCGCCCGACCGCGACCCCGGAGACTCCGGTATCGTCGCCACCGCTGCCGGCGCAGCGGCCCCGCATCACTCTCAAGTTGCCATGTCCGCGTCCACGCGGCGTCGGAATCACGGCTCGGCTCGCAGACCGCGCACGCGAGGGATCGGTTCCGTGGTCGCCCCCCGAATGGTACGCGCGCCGGGAGTCCTCCGAGGAAGGGGGCGAGGCCGAGGATGATACTGCGCGGGCTCGATGAGCTCTGCGATGACGACGCGGGCTTGAGAGTCGAGGTCGAGGAGCTGCTCCCGGCGAACGCGGACGACCGCTTCCTCGACTCGAAAGTCCTCGATGCTGAGGGGGAGATCGCCTTTCCCATTCGTGGTACCTGTTTCTCCGAACGCTCAACCGTCTGTAATTGCTCCACCTAGCAGTACTCCCCACATGCTCTTGCGGGTGACACCCGATATCGTGGCTCCCGCAACGCCGTTCAAATACGCATTGGCTCTGCTCTCACCGGGGAGTGCAGGGGGCAGTCACAGCGGAGGATCACGACGGATGCGCCCAACGAGCTGTGGGGCACGCAGAGGGCGCCCGGTAAGCTCCGCCAGGCGCTGGCCGCTTGCGGACGAAGCCGGGTTCGTTGCTTGGCAGCGGGCGAGCCTGGACGCGCCATGGCGCAGGCTCGAAGCGACCGTCGGGCGCCGCCATCGTGGGGTGGGCCATCAGACTACGCCCCTGAGATGGGTGGCCGTCGCCGCCCTCACGGTGACCGGGTGTGGTGGTCACGACGCCGGCCTCCGGTGGACCGGCACCGTGACCGACAGCGCGGGCATCCAGCTCGTCCACAATCCTGCGGAAGGGGTGTGGAGTCCGGGCGAAGAGTGGAGCTTCGAGGAAGAGGTTCGCATCGGTCGCGTGGAGGGCGCACCCGAGCTCCAGTTCGGCCGGATCATCGACCTGGACGTGGATCCGCTCGGGAACATCTACGTCCTCGACGGGCAGGCTCAGGAGGTGCGGGTGTTCAGCGCTGATGGCGAGCACCTGCGTTCGCTCGGCGCGCCTGGTGAAGGCCCCGGGGAGCTGTCGCCTCGGACCCAGGCCGTGATCGTCGGCGCGGATCGCGTCGTGCGGATCGTGGACGCCGGAAACCGGCGGGTGACCAGCTTCGGGCCCAGTGGCGACCACATCGGCCAGGTTCGGCGCGAAGGCGGAGGTGGCGGCGCCATACGCTGGGACGCCGACGGCTCGGGGCGGCTCGTGGCCCAGCTCCGGTACGTCGGCGGTGTCAGCGTGGAAGCAGGCCCGGGGGGTGACCCGTTGGTGACCTACGGGGCCGAAGGCGCCCCGGGTGACACCCTTCATCTGCTCCCCCGGGAGGCGGGAAACACGATCTTCGGGCCCCACCCGCTGTGGGACCTGAGCCCGCGCGTGCTCGTCACGGCGGTGATGACAGCCTATCGGCTGGAGATCCGAAGCCTGGATGGCCAGCTCGTCCGCGTCATCACGAGGGACGTGGAGCGGGAGCCCGTGACGGAATCGGACCGGCGCTTCCTGCGCAGGCAGGCCCGTGAGCAACTGGTGGAAGTCATGGGCGTGGGACCCCAGTCGGCAGACCGCCTGATCAGCAGCTGGGGCTTCGCCGACTTCTACCCGGCCTTTGCGTCGATCGTGGTCGGCCCCTTCGGCTCCGTTATGGTCCAGAGGGTCCGCACCGTCGCAGACCTGGCCGAGGCCGACGGGGACGTCGAGCCCAATTCGATGGGGATCGTCGGTGCGCCGGAGTGGGACGTCTTCGACGACCGCGGGCGCTATCTGGGCCCGGTGACGCTGCCCACGCGGTTCCAACTCGTGAAGGTCGTGGACGACCTGATCTACGGCATCTGGCGAAACGACCTGGATGTCGAGTTCGTCGTCCGGCTGAGGGTCGACGTGGCTGGTCCCTGACACCGCGAGATGCTGCGGGCACTGCCTCGCGACCCCAGAGCCTCGAACAGAGCGCTGAAGCGCGGAGACGGCGCGCTACTCCGATCGCAGCGAATCGATCGGGTCCGCGAGCGCCGCGCGCCGCGCCGGAATCCAACACGCAAGGACGGCGGCCGCGGCCATCGCCAGGCCGACGGTGGCGAGGATGCCCGGCTCGGTGGGGCTCACCTCGTAGAGCCAGGGGGAGAGCAGGCGCGCCGCGACCATCGCGCCCGCGACCCCGCCCAGGATGCCGAGCGTGCTGAAGCGGGCACCGACACCGACCATAATTGCGGTGACGTCGCCCTCCCTCGCGCCGAGGGCGAGCCTGATGCCCATCTCGCGCACTCGTCTCGAGACCTCGAAGGCCACGAGCCCGTACGCCCCGATCAGGGCGAGCAGCAGCGACGCGGCGGCCAGGGCACCCATCACGAGAAGCTGGAGCCGTCGACCGAGAAGGTCCCCCGAAACGTATCGCTCCATGGAGTCCAGATAGGTGACCGGTGTGTCCGGATCGGCCTCGGCCATCGCGGATCGTAGCGCAGCGGCGATCCCATCTGGATCGCCTCCGTGGCGCACCACCACCTTGATGTCCGTCTGGCCCCCGATGAAGAAAGCAGGGACGGTCTCGGGAGCCTGCTCGAACGGTACGTAGAGCTCCTGATCCTCCGGCGGCGCCTGTCGCGCCCCGGCTCTGATCCGCCTGGGATAGCCGTAGATCCGGGTGTTTCCGACCACGCCGACGATCTCCGCGCTGCGCCACTCGGTTCCGTCTCGGAGAAGGAGCTGTTGGCCGACGGGTGCGTCGAGCTCGAAGTCGGCGACGAACTTCTCGTTGACGATGACGACGCCGCCGGAGGAGCGATCGTCCCGGGTCGAGAACGCGCGGCCTTGGACGACCGGAAGGCCCAACGCAGCAAAGTAACCCGGTGTGACCCTGGCGACCCCGAGTATTCCGTGGAGGTCGACCCCGTCGAGGAGGCGCCACACCTCACGGTCCAAGCCCACGAAGTGAACCCCCACGGATTGGCCGCCTGGTGGCGATTGGAACGGCAGGTGCGTCGTCGCGCCTACCGCCTCCACGCCGGGGAGCGCGTCGAGCCGCGCTTTGACTCGGTCGACGAGGGCGTTCCGGTCCGGTTTCAGACTCCAGGATCCTTGAAGGTCGCGCGGCGCTCTGTCCAGCGTGGCATAGCGCTCCGGAGCGAGCTGCGCCCTCATCACCACCGCATCTTCGGGCTCGAAGCCCAGCGGGAGTCGCGAGATCTTGGACATGGCGCCGGTGAGGAGCGCGACACCGATGAGCAGGGTCGTCGTCAGCGAGAGCTGTGCGGCGGCCAGAGCCTGCCTGCCGAGCCTGCGGCCCGGTCGGTCGCCTCCTCCGGAGACGAGGCCGGAGAAGGGTGCTCCGCCGAGGAAGTGGGTCACGGGCCCGAGCGCGCAGGCGGCCGCCGTGACGAGGCACGTCAGGGCGGTCGCCCCCGCGACCCACCCGGTGATCCCCGTTTGGGCGAGGAAAGACGAGGCGGCCTCCGCTCCGATGGCCTCTCCGAGCACGTCGTGGGTCGTCGTCGCCAGGATCGAGATCAGCCAACGAGCCATCGCCAGGCCGAGCAAACCACCGGCCACGCTCAGGACCAGCGCTTCGGTCAGAAGCTGCTTGGTGACACGCCAGCGTCCGGCTCCGACCGCCGCGCGGATCGCGAGCTCGTCGGCTCTCGTCGACGTGCGCGACAGAAGCAGGTTCCCGACGTTGATCCATGTGATCACCAGGACGAGGCCGACCGCTCCGGCCATCAGGAGGAGGGGAAGGCGGTAGGGCGCCGCGAGGGTGTCGTGCAGCGTCGAGAGCCTCACGATCCACGGGTCGCCCGAAGGAGTCAGGTACTCGTCGGGGTACACGCGGGCCAGCTCGACCACCAGCTCGTCCAGCTCCGACTGCGCCTGCGAGAGCGGGACACCGTCACGGAGCCGGGCGACGACCCGGTGTGTGTACGACCACCGGTCGTCGCGTGCCTCGGGCGGAACGGGCTCCGGGAGCCAGACCGCCACGTCGCCGCCGTCGGGCGCGACGAAGCGGAAGGACTCGGGCATCACGCCGACGATCGTGTGGGCCGTTTCGTTCAGCACGATGTCGTCGCCGACCGCGGTGGGATCGGCGCCGAAGGCGGAAGCCCACGTGCCGTGGCTCAGCACAGCTACCCGCGCCGAGCCGGGGCCGCCCTCGCCGGGGCCGAACGTGCGGCCGATGCGGGCCTCGACCCCGAGCAGATCGAAGAAGTTCGGCGACACCCAATCCGTGTCGACACGCGCGGCCTCACCCGTCCCCGAGAGATTCTGGTCCTGATCGAAGAGGCTTTGTACCGTAGCGACGCCCGCGAAGCTGCGACTGCGCTCCATCAGGTCCTGCAGAATCCCCGGAGGCTGCGCGCGGCTCCACGTGAGGCCGTTGCGGGGATGGACCCGCGACATCGTCACCAGACGTTCCGGGCTCTGGTACGGCAGCGGCCGCAGCAGCACCGCCTCGGTCGCGGCGAGCGCGGCCGCGGCGGCCCCGATCCCGATCGCGAGCGTCGAGATCGCCGTCGCGGCGAAGGTGGGTGCCCTGCGCAGACCCCTCAGCGTGAAGCGGACGTCGCTGACGAGTTGATCCAAGAGGTCGGGTCGGGCCTCCCCGAGGCGCCGCGGACGCGGCTCGGTGCGCGGGCGCCGGCCACGGGCACGGATTCCCGCGCCGGGGTCCCGGCGCGACGGACTTGCGAGTCGCCGAAGGTGCTCTCCCGAACCGATCCACAGCGCGTGCCACAGGGTCCGGATCCACAGCCTCACGGGGTCCCCGCCTCCGCTGGCCCGCGCTGCGTCGAGCTCCGCGAAGAAGTGTGCGCGCATCTCCTCACCGAACCGTTCCCGGTAGCGCCTCGGATATGCCCTGAGGAGCACGGCGTGCCAACGCTGCGCGAGGCCGGGGCGGGGGGCGGGCACCGGGTTACGCCTCGCTCGGCCGAAGCAGGCGAGCCGTCTCGACCATCGCGGCCATCCTCTCGGTCTCGAGATCGAGCACCTGCCGTCCCAACTGGGTAAGCGCGTAGTAGCGCCGCCGCTCGTCGTCTTCCTCGGGGTCGGGCCTCTCTTCCGAC
>JBFFWJ010000101.1:0-9297 GCA_041570315.1 Longimicrobiales bacterium
AGCTGGGGGGGCGGGTGCGCGGCCTGCGGCTGGCGGGAGGCGCGCGCTTGTCTCGAAAGCAGCTCGACGGCATCGAGGCCCGGGCCAAGCAGGCGGGGGCGCCAGGCCTCCTGTGGGCCAAGCGTAGCGCCGAAGGCGCCACCGGACCCCTCGGGAAGTTCCTCGCCCCGGAGCAGACGGACCGGCTGGGTCTCGCCGAGGGGGACCTCGCGCTCGTGGCGGCGGGCGCCGACGGCATGACCTCGCCGACGCTGGCTGCGGTTCGGGTGGCGGCGGCGGAGGCGATGTCGCTTCCGAACGTACGCGAGCACGCATGGCTGTGGGTGACCGACTTCCCGGTGTTCGAGGAGGAGGACGGCGTCCTCAAGGCGAGCCACCACCCCTTCGTGATGCCGCACCCGGACGACGTCGAGCTGCTCGATTCCGACCCCGCCTCCGTCCGCGGAACCGCGTACGACCTGGTGTACAACGGCACCGAGTTCGGGTCCGGGAGCATCCGCATCCACGAGCCCGGGCTACAGCGGCGCGTGCTCCGCGCCCTGGGCCTCGGCGAGGCCGAGATCGACGAGAAGTTCGGGTTCCTGCTGAAGGCCCTGGGCGCCGGCGCCCCTCCTCATGGTGGCATCGCCCTGGGGATGGACCGTATCGTTCAACGCTTCACGGGTTCCGGCAGCCTTCGGGACGTGATCGCGTTTCCGAAGACCACGGCGGCGCGTGCCCTCTTCGAGGGGGCACCGACGGGCGTCGAGGCGTCGGAGATGGAGGCACTGGGCCTCGCCGTGACGGCGACGAGAGAGAAGGGAGCGTAGGGAGCGAGCCCGCCCCCGGGCTCGCCGGGCTCCCGGGAGAGAGCGTGGCGAACGGCGAAACCATCGTGGAGCACCGGTTGGACACGGAGGGTGCGGATCCGCTCATGCTCGCCGGGGTGAACGACCGGAACATGCACGAGGTCAGCCGGCTCTTCTCCGTGCGGGTCGTGCTGCGCGGCGACCACCTGATCCTGAGCGGCTCGCTGTCGGGCGTGGAGCGGGCGGTGCCCATCGTCCAGCACATGATCGAGCTGTCGCGCCTGCGCGCGCCCTTCGACACGACCGACATCGCCCGCTTCGCCGACGGGGTCGCGGCGCTCGGAGCCGACGGCATCGTGCACCCGTCGGACGAGGTGCGCATCGCGCTCCCGGGGTCGCGGCGGGTCATCGTTCCCAAGTCGGACGGCCAGCGCTCGTACGTGCATGCGATCTTCGCCAACGACATCGTGATCGGGATCGGGCCCGCGGGCACGGGGAAGACCTACCTGGCCGTGGCCTGCGCGGTCGACGCGCTCTACAAGAAGCGGGTCAAGCGGATCGTGCTCGCGCGCCCGGCGGTCGAGGCCGGCGAGAACCTGGGCTTCCTGCCGGGCGACCTCCAGGAGAAGGTCGATCCCTACCTGCGGCCGCTCTACGACGCGCTCGAGGACATGATGCCCCACGACCGCGTGCAGAGGGCGCTGGAGGACTCCACGATCGAGATCGCGCCGCTCGCCTACATGCGAGGACGAACGCTCTCGGACGCCTTCGTGATCCTCGACGAGGCGCAGAACGCCACCCGAGCTCAGATGAAGATGTTCCTGACCCGCCTGGGGCTGAGCTCGCGGGTGGTGATCACGGGAGACAAGACCCAGATCGACCTTCCCCGCCGGTCGGACTCGGGGCTGCTCGAGGTCGAGGCCATCCTGTCGGGCATCGACGGGATCGCGCTCGTCTACCTCGACGACAAGGACGTCATCCGGCACCGCCTCGTGAAGGACATCATCAAGGCGTACGCCCGGGAAGGCGAAGCGGAGGTGACCGAGCCGTGAGTCGCAGGCCCGACGCGCGCGCGGGCCCGCCCGACGCGCGCCGCCCTTCGGACGAGCCGGGACCTTCGTGGCCCGAGCGAATCCGCTACCACGGTGCCCGGATCCTCCTGCTCGTGGGCCTGGCGGCGATGATCACCGGGCTCTTCCCACCGGTCCAGGCCCCCAGCGTGGCGAACCTGGCGGAGGGGGTGATCGCGCCCGAGGACGTGATCGCCTCGATCGCCTTCAGCGTGCCGAAGACGCCCGCGGAGCTCGAGCGCGACCGCCGGGAGGCGGCGGAGACCATACCCCCGACCTTCTCGCTGGCCCCCGAGGCGGGCGACTCGGTCGTGGCGAAGCTGGGCCGGTTCTTCGATGCGCTCGACTCGGCCGCGACGCGCGGCGACACGCTGCAGGTTGGCCGGATTCTTCAGGCCACGTCTCTGGTCGTGCGTCCTCCGCAGATGGCGTATCTGCTGGGGGAGGACACGCGGGGCGACCTGCGCCGGGCCGCCGAGCGAGCGGCGACCGAGATCCTGCCACGGGGCGTGGTGGATGCCAATCGGGTGGAGGATCTGGCCACGGACGTGATCCGGGTGAGGAGCGGGGCGGACCCGGACCCGCAGAACGTTCCGGTCGAGGAAGTGCTGACCCTGCCGGACTTCTACAACGAAGCCGTGGGCTTCCTCCCCGGCGATTCACCGCCCGATGCGGAGGATCTTCTGCGCCTGATCCTCATCGCCCATCAGGAGCAGAGCCTCGTCTTCGACAGCGAGGAGACCGAGGCGCGTCGGGCGGCCGCCGCCGCGGCCGTCGTGGTGACGAAGGGCGAGGTTCTCGAGGGACAGGCGATCGTGCGGGCCGCCGATCCGGTCGGCCCGGAGGCGGTCGAGCGGTTGGAGGCCTACGAGGCCGCGCTGGACGAGCTTGGGCTGCTCGAGCCCGAGGTCCCCGCCCGCGCCATGTTCGGCTCATGGCTCCTCCACGTCATGATGCTCTCGGTGCTGGGGCTGCTGATCTTCTTCAGCCGGCCGAGCGTGTACGCGAGCTTCCGGTGGCTCCTCCTGCTCGCGACGCTCGCCGTCGTGTACTTCGGGGCAGGGGCCCTCATCGACCGGGGCGACCTCGCCGCCGAATGGCTGCCCGTGGCCTTCGTGGCGCTGCCGGTCGCCGTGCTCTGGGATACGCGCCTGTCCCTCTTGCTCGTGCTCGTGCTCGGTGTGATCACCGGCACCCTGGAGCCGTTCCGCGCCGACTACGGGATCGTGCTCGTCGTGATGGTCTGTGGCGCCGCGGCCGCCATGAGCGTGCGGGCGGTCCGCCGCCGCTCGGAGACGTGGGTCTCGATCGCGATCATCGCCGGTGCGGGGAGCCTGGTGAGCCTCGCGTACGGCCTCGCCAACGCGGAGCCGCTCGTGGAGGTGGCGATGAGCGCGGCCGCGATCACGGGCAACGCCACCGCCTCTGCGCTTCTCGCGGTCGGCTTCCTGTGGGTGTTCGAGCTCTTCACCGGCATCACGACCGACCAGACGCTCCTGGAGTGGGCGGACCCGTCCCGGGCCCTGCTGCGGCGGCTGTCCATGGAGGCTCCGGGGACGTACGCGCACACGCTGAACGTGGCGAACATCGCCGAGGCGGCCGCGACGGCGATCGGGGCCAACGGGCTCCTGTGTCGCGTCGGGGTCCTCTACCACGACGTGGGCAAGATGCTCAAGCCACACTACTTCGTGGAGAATCAGCCCGACTCGCGCAATCCGCACGACAAGCTCAAGCCCTCGACGTCCGCCTCGATCGTGCGCGAGCACGTCACGGAAGGGGTTCGTCTGGCCCGGGAGGCGAAGGTGCCGGGCGTCGTCGCGCAGTTCATCAGGGAGCATCACGGGACCCAACGCATCGGCTTCTTCTACGAGAAGGCGCGGGAGGAGTCCGACGGGGACCTCGACCCGGCGAAGTTCTGCTACCCGGGCCCGAAGCCCCAGTCCAGGGAGACCGCGATCGCCATGCTCGCGGACTCGTGCGAGTCGGCCGCGCGCGCCATGCACGAGCCGACCCCCGAGCGTATGCGTGATCTGATCGACACGGTCGTCGGCGCCAAGCTCGCCGACGGCCAGCTCGACGAGGCCCCCCTCACGCTGAGGGAGATCGCGCTCGTCAAGGAGCAGTTCGTGACGATCCTCTCCGGCGTCGTGCACCGCCGCATCGAGTATCCGGAGACCAGGCACCTCACCGATGGCGAAGGGCGGGAAGAGGCCGACCCCGGGCCGTCCTCGGCCGGCCACACCGAGGGGGGACGCCCGGCTCCCGGCGACGCCGCCTGAGCCCCCGGGTGCGCGTCTTCGTCGACGCCGAGGGCCTCGACTCGGCTCCGGTGGCGCTCCTCGAGACCGCGGTGCGCCACGCGCTGCGCCGGGCCGGGGCGGGCGATGCCGAGATCTCGGTCACGCTGCTCGGCGATGAGCCCATCCGCGCGCTCAACCGCGACTACCTGGACCGTGATCGGCCGACGGACGTCATCGCCTTCTCGCTCGGCGAAGCGGCTGGAGAAGGAGGGCCCGCGCACGTGGGGGACGTGTATGTGGGCTTCGAGCGGGCCCGTGAGCAGGCGGCCGACCATGGCGTCACCCTCGACGAGGAGCTCGTGCGACTCGTGATCCACGGGACGCTGCACGTGCTGGGACACGACCATCCCCACGGGCCGGACCGCGCGGCGTGCCCGATGTTCGAGCTCCAGGAGCGGTTGGTGCGGGAGGTGTGCGGGGGCAGCTGAGCCGCTCCGCCCCGGGGGCCGCGGCCCGCCTTGCTTCGCGGACCCCACCCCGGGATCTTCCACCGCCCTGACGAGCCTGCGGAGCGCTCGTGCGCGGTCTCGGCCGGCGACGGGTGTGCGCGGCTCGGCCGCGTGAGGGCTCCGCCTACCGCACCGTTCATGGACCCGATGCGAGACGAAGAGCAGACCGGGGTGAGCATCGATCACCTCGTGGCCGGCGGCGACTTCGAGGCGGTCGCCGACCTCGTCGCCGACCTGCACCCTTCGGACGTCGCCGACCTCGTGGAGGGCCTCGACGAGGAGGCCCGGATCGGTGTCCTGTCGGCGCTTCCGGCCGAGGTCGCGTCCGAGACGCTGGCGGAGATGGAGGGCGGAGAGGAGCGGGGCGACCTCCTGGCGGCGCTCAGCCCGGAGAAGGGTGCGGAGCTGATCCACGAGCTCGCGGACGACGACGCGGCCGACCTGATCGCCGAGCTCGAGCCCGGGGAGCAGCAGAGGATCCTGGACGCGCTCCCGGACCGGGAGGCCGGGGAGCTCGTCGATCTCCTGCGGTACGACGAGGAGAGCGCCGGCGGCCTCATGACCACCGAGCTCGTCGCGGTGGACGGTTGGCTCACGGCGGCCCAGGCGCTCGAGCAGGTCCGAGCCCAGGGGCGGGAGGTCGAGGACTTCTACACCGTCTTCGTCATCGACGGGGCGCGTCACCTCCTGGGCACGCTGCGCCTCGTCGACCTGGTGATCGCCGATCCCGGCTCGCCCATCGACCGGCTCGTCGAGCCGCCGGTGACGACGGTCCTGCCGGACGTGGACCAGGAGGAGGTCGGACGGCTGATCGCGCGCTACAACCTCGCTGCGATCCCGGTCGTGTCCCCCGACGGGACGCTCCTCGGGCGGATCACCTTCGACGACGTGATCGACGTCATCGAGGCGGAGCAGACCGAGGACCTGCTCAGGCTCGCGGGCGTCTCCGACGAGGACGAGCTGCGCCACGACTGGCACGAGTCGGTGCGGACGCGCCTTCCCTGGCTCGCATTGAACCTCGTCACCGCCGCGCTTGCCGCCTCGGTGATCCTCGCCTTCGAGGACGTGATCGCCGAGGTCATCACGCTCGCCTTTCTCGCTCCCATCATCGCCGCGATGGGCGGGAGCTCGGGCACCCAGTCTCTCGCGATCACGATCCGCAGGATCACCGTGGAAGGCTCGGGCAGCGCGCGCGGCTTCGTGTGGAAGGAGATCCTGATCGGGCTGGTCAACGGAGCGGTCCTGGGCGCGGGCATCGCCGCGCTCGCCTTCCTGTTGGACGGAGACCCTCGGCTGGGCCTCGTCGTGCTGCTCGCGATGTGGGGCAACCAGATCGTGGCCGGCGCGGCGGGCGCGTTCATACCGGCAACTCTGGACAAGCTGGGGGTAGATCCATCCGTGGCTTCCTCCGTCTTCGTCCACACCCTCACGGACCTGTGCGGCTTCTTCCTACTCCTCGGTCTCGCCTCGAAGCTGCTGCTCGGCGCGTGACGGCTCCGGGTGGTGCCCCGGCGGCGTGGCGTGCGCCGGACGTGGCCGCTGACCGATGAGGAGGCTTGGCCGGACCCTCTCGGTGCTCTCCAGGCTCGCGGCCTTCGCCGTGGCCTTCCTGCGCGACCGACGCTCCTGGATTCTCTTCGGGCGTCCGGCGAAGCGGAGCCCGGGCCATCACGAGCGGAGAGCCGAGCGGCTCCGGGCGCGTCTGGCGGGCCTGGGCCCCACGTTCATCAAGCTGGCGCAACTCCTGAGCGCGCGCGCCGACATCCTGCCCGAGCCGTATCTGTCCGAGGTCGGCAAGCTGCAGGACCGGGTCCCTCCCGACCCCGTCGACGCGGTGCGGCGGGTGGTCGAGGCCGAGCTGGGACGGCCGATCTCGGATCTCTTCGACGAGTTCGGCGACGAGCCGGTCGCGGCCGCGAGCCTCGGGCCGGTCCCTCGCGCGCGCGGGGGGGGCGAGCAGGTCGTCTTGAAGGTCCTGCGACCGGGCGTCGAGGAAGCCGTCGCGCTCGATCTCGACATCTCCTTCCGTCTGCTCTTCTGGCTGAACATCCTCTTCCCGAACCACCACGTGCGGGCCCTGACGTCGGTGGTGAGGGAGTTCTCGGTGCGGGTCCGGCACGAGATGGACTTCCGCGAGGAGGCGGAGAACATCGCCCGCTTCAAGCGGTTCTTCTCGGCCGACCGGCGGGTCCGCGCGCCGAGGGTCTACCCCGAGTTCACGCGTCGGCGCGTCCTCGTGATGGAGTACTGCCGCGGCACGAAGATCGACGGCCTCCAGGACCACTTCGCGTCGGGCCGGCTCTCCTTCCGTCGGGTCATGGAGTCGCTGACGGGGGTCTACCTCCGGATGATGATGGTCGACGGCTTCATGCACGCCGATCCGCACCCGGGCAACATCCTCGTGGAGGATGACGGGACGCTGATCCTGCTCGACTGGGGCGCCGTCCTCGAGGTGCCCCGGTGGACGCGCGAGTCCATCCTCGGCGTCGCTCTCGCGCTCGGCCGCGAGGATCTCGACGGCGTCATCCACGGCATGTATCGGCTGCGGATGATCGGTCCGGAGGTCTCCCGCGGGGAGATCCGCGAGGCGGCGGGCGAGATCCTCAAGCTCGTGGAGATCGCGAAGACCACCAATCCGCAGCTCATCATCCAGCAGATGGTGGGAAAGCTCCTCGACACCTTCTACACGTGGCCCCTCATCCTGCCGCAGGAGCTCGTGTACTTCTTTCGTACCTCGGCGCTGATCGAGGGGATCGCCTTTCGCTACGATCCCCGCTTCGACGGGCTCAGCTTCATCCGCGGCGTGATCACCGAGCACCGCTCCGAGCTGGTCCGCACGACCGGGCAGCAGCCGACCCAGATCGCCAAGTCGTTCCTGGATGAGTCACAGATGGTCGTCCGGGCGGTCCGGGACCTGGTCACCCGAGCGGAGCGCGAAGAGCTGCGCGTGCGTCTGCACCCGCGCGACCTGCAGCAGCAGCAGCGGTTCCTCCACCTGCAGGCGCGCCGGCTCCTCCTCAGCATCTTCGCGACGGCGACCGCGGTGATCGCCTCGATCCTCTTCATCGCGCTGCGCATCTGGTGGCTCCTGGCCGTGGGGCTCCTCGCCGCCCTTGTCATGTTCGTCGTCGTGCTCTTCATTCCCACGCACCTCCTGGAGAACCCGCTGCGGCACGCGCGCGGGATCCGACCCGGCCCCGGACGCTGATGCCGGACTCCGACGCGCTCGCCCCGGCGCTCTCGACCCTCGCGGAACGCTTTCGCCGCGGCGACAAGACCGCGCTCGCCCGGGCGATCTCCGTCGTCGAGAACGAGCGGCCCGGCTTTCAGGATCTCCTGCACGCCGTCCTCGACCGCGGACCCCGCGCGCTCCGCATCGGGTTCACCGGTCCTCCCGGGGCCGGCAAGTCGAGCCTGATCGCCGCGGCCGCCACCACCTATCGGACGGAGGGGGACGAGGTGGGCGTCGTGGCCGTCGATCCGACGTCCCCGTACTCGGGGGGCGCCCTCCTGGGGGACCGGATCCGCATGAACGACATCGCCACCGACCCGGGCATCTTCATCCGGTCGATGGCCACGCGCGGCTCGCTGGGAGGGCTGGCGACCACCACCAAGGAGGTGGTCGACCTCATGGACGCCTTCGGCCTCGGCCGCGTGCTGATCGAGACGGTGGGGGTGGGTCAGACCGAGCTCGAGATCGCGTCGGCCGCCGACACGGTGGTGGTCGTCCTCGTGCCGGAGTCGGGGGACGCGATCCAGGCGATGAAGGCGGGCCTCATGGAGATCGCGGACGTCTTCGTCGTGAACAAGGCGGACCGGCCGGGCGCCGCGAGGCTGGTCAGGGATCTCCGCCAGGCGCTCCACCTCAGGGCCGGGCATGCCCTCAGGGACATCCCGGCGCACCACGGCGTGGACCTGGGGCGGGGGACGGGGCGCGAGCCGGCGCCCGAGTCCGCGCCCGAACCGGACGGGGCGTGGGCCGTCCCGGTGGTTCCCACGAACGCGCTCGGCGGAGAGGGGCTGGGGGACATGCTGTCGGCGGTGGCCGCGCACCGCTCCTGGCTCGGGTCGAGCGGCGTGCTGGAGGAGCGCAGGAGGGCTCGGGCGGAAGGCCGGGTGCGCGACGTCGTGGGCCGTGAGCTCCTGCGCCGGACGTGGAGCGCCCGAACGAGCCGCGAGCTGCTCGCCGAGGGCGCGAGGCGGATCGCCGCGGGCGAAGAGACCCCCTACTCCGTCGCGGATCGGATCGTGCGCGCGCTGCTTCGTTGACGTCCGCTCGGGCAGCGGGGCTATCTTTTCAGGGTGTGCGCCGTCGCCTTTCGGAGCGCCCGGCGCGCTACGGGGCGGAGATGAGGGGCGGAGGGCGGCAGATCAGGGAGTGACGATGTCGACGATCGAACGGGACGTTCTGACCCACGGCGAGCTCAGCGATCTCGTCCGCGAGCGCGAGGCCGAGCTGAGGGCGCTCAAGGCCCGGCTCGCCGCGTGGGAGGAGACGTACGTCGCGACGCCCAAGCGGGAGGCGCTCTTCACCACCGTGTCGGGACGCGAGGTCAAGCCGCTCTACACCGAGCTCGACCGGGAGGGGGCCGACGACGACCCCCTCGGTCTGCCCGGCTCCTTCCCGTTCACGCGGGGTCCCTACGCAACCATGTACCGGACGCGTCTCTGGACGAAGCGCCAGTTCGCC
>JBFFWJ010000102.1:0-9269 GCA_041570315.1 Longimicrobiales bacterium
AGGGTCGATCAGCCGCATGAGCGGACCACGCTCCCGAACCGATCCGGCCTCACGGCAGCCGGGATCGGACTCAGCTCCCCAGGGGGACGGACAGGATCTGGCCCGGATAGATGCGGCTGCCGTCCAGATCGTTCACGCTGCGGATCTCGGCGACCGTGGTTCCGTGCGAGCGCGCGATCGTCCAGAGCGAGTCGCCGGAGCGGACCGTATAGTCCCGCTGATCGGTCCGCTCACGCTCGGTCAGCCGGTCCACGTAGTCGGCGTATTGGCGCGGGAAGAGCGCGACATGGTAGTGGATCGGCCGGCGCTCCAACGTGGCCTCGAGGATCCCGGCCCGCTCGAGGTCGAGAAGCACGGCCTCGAGCCAGGTGCGGCAGCTACGGCTCCTCGGGTATCGAAGGTCCAGCGCCATGCCGGTCGGGTGAACCGAGCGATCCGATGCGTTGCTCGGCTGCCGGGTCGTGGGCCGTGTCAGGCTCGTGACGACGAGCCTGTCACCACAGGCGCGCCGGAACTGGCTCCCGAGACGCCGCAGGAAGAGATCGACCTCGGGCCGCGCATAGGGAAAGGATACGGCGTGCAGCACGAAGTCGTCGGCGGGCCGTATCCTCACCAGCCACCCGCGGTCGGCGAAGTAACGGACACGGTCGCCCGTGTCGATGTAGGTGAAGTCGTGCTGCAGCGCGATCGAGTTCTGCCGATCCAGCGACCGTGTCGAGCCGCGCAGGCTCTGGGCGCTCAGAGGCGCACAGGACCAGAGGAGCGCGAGCAGCGTCCACGCCGAGCCGATCGCGAGAGGGGAAGGACGTCCTCGGAGCATCCGATCCATCGGTCTGGGGTCAGACGGCGCCGCCGCCCCGGGGGCGGAGCGGTACATTGATAAACAGATGTTTCCCCCCGCACAAGAACCATGCGCTCCGGTCGCGCGAGGCCCTCAGCCCCCCCTGGCCTCCGCGTACCGACGGGCCACGACGTCCCAGTTGACCACGTTCCACCACGCGCTGAGGTAGTCCGGACGACGGTTCTGATACTTCAGGTAGTACGCGTGCTCCCAAACGTCCACGCCGAGGATCGGGGTCCGCCCCTGCATCAGGGGGGTGTCCTGGTTCGGCGTGGCGAGCACGGAGAGTCCTCCGCTCCCGCCCACGCACAGCCAGCCCCACCCCGACCCGAATTGTCCGGCCGCGGCGCCCTGGAACGCCGCCTTGAAGTCGTCGAACGAGCCGTGCGCCGCATCGATCGCGGCCGCGAGCTCCCCACTCGGCGCGCCCGCGCCACCCGGCGTCATCACGTCCCAGAAGAGCGCGTGGTTCACGTATCCACCGCCGTTGTTGCGCACGGCCGAACGAATCGACTCGGGCAGCGCGTCGAGGTCCGCCAGCAGCTCTTCGGCCGACCTGCCGTGCAGCTCGTCGTGACCGTCGAGGGCGGCGTTCAGCTTGCTCGTGTACCCGGCGTGGTGCTTGCCGTGATGGATCTCCATCGTGCGCGCATCGATGTGGGGCTCGAGCGCATCGTATGCGTATCCCAAGTCGGGGAGTTCGAACGGGTAGGCCATCGTGCCGCAGCTCCTTGGCGTGCTCGTACGAGCGGATTCGAGGAATGGCCGGTCCACGCGGGGAGCCCTCGTCGCGCGGCGCGGGGTGCCGCTACCTTCCCCCGGACCGGACCGTCGCACGGATCTTATCCAGGCTCGTCCGGCGCAGCAATCTCGGTCGACACTCGCGAGACGGGGGTCGAGGTGGCGGTTGGAGCACGGCAACGCAGGATCCTGCTGGTCGACTGCGACGCTTTCTACGTTCAGGTGGCCCGGCTGGAAGACCCCGAGGGTGCCGGCAGGGCCGAGCTCCTGATCGTGGGCGGCACGCCCTCCGGGCGCGGCGTCGTGACCTCGGCGTCCTACGCGGCTCGCCGGTTCGGCGTCCGCTCGGCCATGCCTACGGCCCAGGCGCTGAGGCTCTGTCCGAGCGCGATGGTCGTCCCCGTCCCGCGCGGCGTCATCGTGGAGCGGAGCCAGCACGTGCGCGCCGTGCTCCAGCAGCTCGCCCCCATCGTCCAGGCCGCCTCCATCGACGAGTTCTATCTCGACCTCACGGGCACGGAGCGGCTCTTCGCTCCGGAGTCCCTCGCGGACACGGCTTGGCGCATCCGCGGAGAGGTCCTCGCGCGGACCGCGATCTCGGTCTCGCTCGGAGGCGGCACCCGCCGAATGATCGCCAAGCTCGCAGCCACCCGCGCGAAGCCCGCCGGCGTCCACGTGGTGCCTGCGGGAGAGGAGCAGGACTTCCTCAACGGGCTGGAGCTGTCGGAGATCCCCGGCGTCGGTCCGTCGCTCGTCGAGGCACTCCGGGGCCGCGGCCTCGTCACGGTCGAGGAGGCGATGGGCGTGCAGGCGGAGTGGCTCCAGAGGTGGTTCGGAAGGCGAAGAGGCGCCTGGCTGCACCGAAGGATACGGGGCGTGGACGAGAGCGCGGTGGATCCGTCCGAGCCGAGAAAGTCGATCTCGTCCGAGCGCACCTTCTTCAGGGACCTGGAGCGCGACGAGGACCTGGAGGGCAGGCTGCTCGAGCTCGCGACGTCGGTGGGCTCGACGCTGAGGAGCAAGGAGCTGCGAGCCCGAACGGTCACGGTCAAGCTCCGAGACCACGACTTCAGGACCCGTCAGCACAGCCGCACCCTGCCCCAGGGAATCGAATCCAGCGCCGCGATCTACGAGGTCTCCCGAATGCTCCTCGCCGATCTGCGAGCCGCGCGCCGGGTTCCCGTCCGACTCCTCGGTGTGGCGCTCTCGGGTCTCGGGGGTGCCGAGCGGGAGCCGCAGCTCACCCTCTTCGGCGAGCCCGAGGCCGCGGAGCGGGAGAAGGACCGCAGCGTGTCGCGCGCCGTCGACGAGCTGGAGAGCCGGTTCGGCCGGGGCACCGTCCGACCCGGCCGGATGATCGACCCTGCGCGCCCTCGGCGCCCGAGCGCTCCGGACGGGCGTGGGAGCGGACCATGAGGCCGCGGGAGCAGGGCATCCGCTCGATCTGGCCCGGCCGCCGGGCGATCCTGGGCGTCGTCCATCTCCTGCCCCTTCCGGGAGCGCCACGCTGGACCGGGTCGATGGACGACGTCGTCGACAGGGCGGTGCGCGATGCCGTCGCGCTCCGTGAAGCCGGCTTCGACGGCATCGTCGTCGAGAACTTTTCCGACACCCCCTTCTTCGCGGGCGAGGTGCCGCCCGAAACCGTGGCGGCCCTGACCCGGGGCGTGCTCGCCGTGCGCGACGCGGTGTTCGACCTGCCCGTGGGTGTCAACGTCCTGCGCAACGACGCGGCCGCGGCGGTCGCGATCGCGGCGGCGACCGGCGCGGCCTTCGTGCGCGTGAACGTGCACACCGGAGCGATGTGGACCGATCAGGGGGTCGTCGAGGGGCGAGCGGCCCTGACGATGCGAAGCAGGGCTCGATTGGCCCCGGACCTGGCGGTCCTGGCCGACGTCCACGTCAAGCACGCCACGCCTCCCCCCGGTGCTCACCTCGGCGACGTCGCGCGGGACACGTGGCACCGGGGCCTGGCCGACGCCCTGCTCGTCTCCGGCGCGGGCACGGGCGCCCCGACGGACGTGCGGGATCTGAAGGCCGTCCGCGAAGCGGTGCCCGGCGCCACGGTTCTCGTGGGAAGCGGGCTGGCCCCCTCCAACGCCGCGACCCTCCTCGAGCACGCCGACGGCGCCATCGTCGGCAGCTCGATCATGGAAGGAGGGCGCGCCGGCCACGCCGTCGACCGGGAACGCGCCCGCGCGCTGATCGCGGCCGTCCGAGAGCTGAGCTAGAGCGGAGGCGGGAGCGAGGCTCAACAGTGGCTGCCACACCTCGACGGCGGCCTCATCGGCATGTCGCTCGACAACGCGGACCGCACCCGCGCCTCCACGGTGGGCACAGAGCCTTGATGGGAGCACCCACCCTACCAGGCAGCGGTGGCCAGCGGGTCAACCTGGGGCTTCTCCGACGCCTTCTCGTGACGTCGAACTGTGACGGTGCTCGGCCAGCTCCCGCACCGGATCACCCTCTTCGAGAGGCCCTTCCCGTTGGGCCACCTTCCTCGCTCGCTGTTCGACGCCGTGGAGGACGCGCTCGACACTCTCGCAGTTCCCACCGTCGAGGACGGGCTTTGGACGTCGGCCACGTCCACCGCGAAGGTCGGCTTGATTACGCCGCCCGCTTGTCCACAAAGCCGGGGGCGGTTCATGCGGCGCTCCAGATCGACGCGCGGTCATCAGTTCCGCGACCGATCGTCCGCATGAAGGTGGGCACGCTCGCCGAGCACGGCGTAACGCCTTCCGGCCGCGTCCCTGGTCAGGCGGATCGGGTACATCGGCCGCCCTGCCAACGTCGCGAAGTACGTGTCCTGCGAGTAGTGCGTCACGTCGAGCTGGATGCTCCCTTCGAGCCTCAAGCTGCCGTCCCGCTCTCGCAGCGTGACGATACGGTCTCCGTTCGAGTACTGCCCCACCCAATCACCCGGCGGCGAGGCCACGCCCGGGTCGCTTACGCGGAGGGTATTCCAGTCGGGCTGCTCACAGGGCCGCGAAGAGCGCTCCAGCTGTGCGTCCCCGCGCAGGGGCCGGGGCTCGAAGATCTCCGCGCCAACGCCAAGGTCATCCCCGACCCTATCCATGAGAAATCGCACGGACACCCCCGGCCACCCACGGAGCGAGCCCTGCGGTCGCGACCAGACGACGAAGGAGACGCCCGATTCCGGGAAGATCTGCACCGCGACCGCGTCGCCCCCGGCGTCAGCAGCGCACATGAGCGAGACACGTGCCTGCCCGCCCACGGTGTCGCTCCAAAAGCCCCTCAGGTAGCGGGCACCAGCCTCGGCCTGGACGCCGTAGCCGACCCGGCCCTCGATCCAGGCGTTCGCGAACCGGAGCAGATCAGGGGCGGTGGTTCGCGCTACCGGGAGCCCCCCAACCGCTTCGTCCAGCGACGTGCTCTCCATCCCGAGCGGCTCGAACACGGTCCGAGCAGCCAGGCCGGCCACGTCTTCCCCGGCGGCGCGCTCGAGTGCCCGAACGGCGAGCGGGTAGCTGTACCGTGAGTAGGAGTGCACTGCCCCGGGCTCGGTGAAGACCGCCCTGTCGTTGAGCGCATCCAGTATCTCGGACCACAGCGAATCGCGTGGGTTCGCGTCGTCGAGACCGGCGCGGTGCGAGAGCAATTGGGCGAGCGTCGTGGAGCCCAACCGTTCGTCCAACTCGGGAAGGTATGCAGCGAGCGGCTCTTCCAGGTCGACCGATCCCTCCCGGTCCAGCACTTCGGCGACCCTCGCCACGACGACTTCGGCAAAGCCGGGGAACCGGAAGACCCCGTCGGGCGTGAGGGGCTCCTCGCCCTCCCGATCCGCGGACCCGAACGCTTCCAGGTACACCGTCTCATCAACACGCTGAAGAGCCACCACGACGCCGGTCATCCCCCCCGCGCCCATGTCACCACGTGCGGCGCCATCGAACCCTGAGCCCACTGGTCGCTCGACTGGGCGTCGATCGGAGGGAGGCAGCGGCGCCGGCCGACGACCCTCGTTCGCCAACCCTGTCGGGGCGAGGAGGTCCTCATACCCCTCCGGAGGCCAGCGCAGTTGAACGAAGTCCCCCGACTCGTAGCGCTCCTCCATCGCTCGGTCCCTCGCATCGGCGCGTCGCCGGATCAGCGCGTCGGTGAGCTGGCGCAACACCGGACAATCTTCTTCGAGCCTCTGCACCCGGAAGTCCACATCGCGTGCGAAGTCGATCATAGCACGCTGCTGCTCTTCCCACTGCGCGACGATCTGTGCCTCGAAAGCATCCCAGGCGGCGACGAGCCGCTCCGGGCTGTCGCTCGTGCGGGTCCACCTCGGGTACTGCGGCTCGACCGTAAAGCGGATCTCGAGGTTGTCAGCGATGCACTTGTCGGACCTCAGCCCGAACGCAGTCGGCGCGTTCACGGTCCTGTAGGTCCATTCGTACCAGTACCGATATCGCGTCCATCTGGCCCCCCGCATCTGATCGAGGAGAGCCCGCGCAGTATTCCCGGAAATCGCGTAGGCCTGATCGACCACGATCAGCTCGACTCCGGCCGGCGTCGATCCAGCTGTCAGCCGTTGCGCACTCGCGTCCGACAACGGTACGCCCAAGTTGGCGAGCAGCAGCGCGACTACGAACAGCTGCCGGAAGGGCGGCCCCTCCACTGCTGGGTCCAGATAACCCACGTGCAACTCCTTTGCCTGCAGTCCCCGCTGGTATCACGGAGGGCGTCCCCTCTCCAGCTTGGGCCTACCTCGATTTGGCGGACAGGCGAGTAGTCGAGGTCTTGTCTTGCGTTGTCTCCTCGACGGAGTCAAGAGCTGCCCCTGCGCCTGAGAGACGCAACCGTGGTCGCCCCTTCGTCCTTGCATCAGTAATTCGATATATGTAGACTAAGGGCATGCAACGGCTCACCCGCACCACGACTCGCGCGCTGCTGGCCTTTCTGGAGGCACCGACGAGCTGGCGCTACGGATATGATCTGATGAAGGTCGCCGACCTCTCGTCGGGCACGCTGTACCCGCTGCTTGCGCGACTCACCGAAGACGGCTGGCTCGAGTCGCGCTGGCAGGAGCCCGAGCTTCCCGGGAAGCCGCCGCGCCAGCTCTATCGTCTGACCGCCACCGGTCGGGTCCAGGCGCGCCATGCGTTGGAACGCGCGCAGGCGTCGTGGCTCCGCCCCCCGCACACCGGCGAGGCATGATCGGGCCGCGACGCTCTCCCTTCACGCTCGACCGCGTCGTCGAGCGAATGGCGAAGCTCGCCCCGCCGCGACATCGAGACTTGGCGCGAGGGATGGTCGCGGAGCTCGACTCGATTGCCGATCCCGCCGAGCGCACGCGATTCGCGGTGGGCGCGGTCGCGGCGATCGCTCGGCTGGCCCTGGGCGGGTACGGCCGGACCACGATCCATGCGCCGGGCCGAATGGTCGGCCCAGCGGAGCCAGAGGATGGGGCAGGCCCCGGAGGTCGATCGATGTCGAAGCTCAGCGCCCGGCAGTTGTTGCGCCGCCACGCCACCCCTTTCGCCATCTCCTCGTCATCCCTGACGGCACTCCTCCTCGCCAACCAAGCCGTTCGGCAGGTGCCGCGGCTCAGCGAGCGGGGAGTGCCGGCCGGCGCGATCGTCGAAGTGCTGCTGCTCGCGGTGCCGTTCACCCTGGCCCTGACGATCCCGATGGCCGTCTTTCTCACCGCGTCGTGGGTATTCACGCGGCTCGGCGCGGAAGGCGTCCTCGCATCGGTCAGGCGGGAACGCCACGGCGTGCGCCGCCTGGTCGCTCCCGTGCTGGCCGCTGCCGCGGTCGTCGCCACACTCGCCCTGGTCTTGAATGCCCAGGTCACACCCCGAGCGAATGCCCGGCTGGTGGCGGTGTTGGTGGGGACGCCACAACAGCCGTCTGATCGGACAATGACGATCGGCGAGCTGAGGGACGCGGCACGGACCGCTCGGACCGCGCCCGGGCCGGAAGCGGCGATGCGGGCGGCGGCGTACGAGGTCGAGATCCAGAAGAAGCTCGCCCTCGCTGCCGCCTGCGTGTTGCTCGCTCTGGCAGGCGCGGCGACCCCGATCCGTTTCCCGCGCGGCGGCGTGAGGCTCGTGATCGGCGCGAGCGGCCTCGTGTTCACCGGCTACTATCTCTCCCTCGTCGTGGGCGAGGCGCTGGCCGACCGGCAGCTGATCTCGCCGGTCATCGCGATGTGGATGGCCAACGCGCTCCTTCTCACCGTCGCTCTGCTTCTCGCTCGGCGACCCAGCCGCCCCGGCCCCACGAGTTCAGCGGAGACCCTCGCGATCGGCCGGTGATGACACACCGCCGCGGGCGGCGGCGCGACAAGCCCGTGCAGCCAGGACGAGCATGTGCGAACCCTCGCCCTCTCCGCCGAGCGCGTCCGGGCCCACGTTCGGCCCCGGCCCGTCGAGCATGACCGCCCGCTCGCCGCGATCGCCGCCGGAAGACGCCGGATCCTCGACACGAGCATCGCCGAGAACGACCGCGTCGAGCTCGCACCCGCTCCCGTCCCCAAGACGCTCAGGTCACCGGAGGCCCGTGCCGACGCCCGAGAGCACGGCTCACCCGCGCCCGGGCTCGGCCCGCCGCCTTACGTCTGACTCCGCGTCGGGAATCAATCGCTCCGCTAGTCGGCCCCGCTCCCGCGGGCTCGCAGCTGCTCCCACGGCTTGCGCTCGAAGTAGCTCTTCGTCTCCTCGACGACCTGGGGCGCCAGCAGGACCAGCGCGATGAGGTTCGGAACGATGACGATCGCGAGGGCGATGTCGCCCAGCGACCACACGACGGCGAGCGGGATCACCGCTCCGACGAAGTGCATCGCCACGAAGACGAGCTTGTACGGGAGAACGGCGCCTTGGCCGAGGAGGTAGTGGGCGCAGCGGTCCCCGTAGTAGCTCCAAGAGATCGCCGTGGAGATCGCGAAGAGGAGCACGCCGAACACGACGATCAGGTGACCCCAGTCGCCGAAGCGCGACAAGCCCACCCGGAAGGCCTGCGTCGTCAGGGGCGCGGCGCTCTCGACGGCGTCGCCGTACAGCGAGGCGTAGACCGTGACCCCGTCGGCTGCCTCGGCCTCGCCCCGGTCCGGATAGACGATGCCGGTGAAGGGCACCGTCTGCGCCTCGTCGACGTACAGCACCTCGACCACCGCCTCGTGCCACGACACGAGGGGGGCGCCCACCCCCGTGTCCACGTGCCGCCCGTCCACGATGCGGATCTCTCCGGTCGGAGTGACGCCCTGATAGCGATTCCCTTCGGCCAACGTCGTGTAGGTGATGTCACCGCCCCCCAGGGTCAGCTCCGTCGGGAAGCGGGCGGTGTGCACCCCCGTCATGATGATGACCAGCCCCGTCATCGAGCAGATGACGATCGTGTCGATGAAGGGCTCGAGGAGCGCTACGACACCCTCCGAAACCGGCTCCTCGGTCTTCGCCGCCGCGTGGGCGATCGGCGCCGACCCCTGACCCGCCTCGTTCGAGAAGAGCCCCCGCCGGACACCCCACATCAGCGTGATCACGAACACGCCGGCGCCCAGCCCCGCCACGCCTGCCCGAGGGTTGAACGCTTCGGTCACGATCGTCGTGAACGCGGGCACGACCTCGCCCGCGTTGAGGGCGATGATCATCAGCGCGCCGCTGCAATAGACCGCCGCCATGAGCGGAGCCAGAAAGGCGGTCACCCTTCCGATCCGCGTGATTCCGCCCTGCATGATGAC
>JBFFWJ010000103.1:0-9227 GCA_041570315.1 Longimicrobiales bacterium
CCTCGGGGCGGGCGGGCCGGGGCGGGCCCCCGGGCCCGATGACGGATCAGCCGGGTGGGGCGGGAGCCAGCTCGGACAGCGCTCGCCGGTCGACGACCAGGGCCATCATTCGGATCACGGGCTGACCGGCCGGGTCTCGGCCGAGCGCCCAGGACCGGTCCGTGATCACGCCGAGGCGGTCGAGCTCGGGCACCTGCGCGAGAAGGACGGAGCCCCACCCGCCGGCCACGACGAGGATCTCGTCCGGGAGCGAGCCGGCCGGCTCCGGCGCCGCGCCGGCGATGCGCTCGAGCACGGACTGCACGTCGGAGATCCCGGACCAGTCCCACTGGCGGAGCACGACGACCTCACGCGTTCCATGGCGAAAGCGGAACAGGTCGGCGTCCGCCGAGGGCGGCCCCGCCCGGCGTGCCCCGGCGAACAGCGGCATCATCAGGTTGTAGCTCTGCTCGCTCATGAGGATGAGGCCGGGTCCGCGATCCGGGTCGAGCCGCTCCACCGTCAGCGCGGCGAGATCGACCCGGCGCAGGACCTTCTCCTCCGTGGCGTTGCTGCGCGCCATCGGGCTCTCCGCGCCGCGGCCCAGCGCTGCCCCCTCCGCCGCGGACCCGGCCGCGATCACCGCCGCCACGCCCGCGAGGCCGGCGGCGGCGCGGCCTCGGGGCGCGGATGCGACGAGGCCGGCCAGCCAGGCGAGAGGCGGAATCGTGAAGACGGTGAGCCATGCGTTGTGACGGCTGGGTCCGAACGGATACACGCCGAGCACGGAGGCGAGGATCGCGACGCCGAGACCGCCCACGGCCAGAACCGCGACGAGGCGCTCACCGCGTGCGGCGGACGTCGCGATCGCCGCGAGGAGGAGCGCGAGCGCGCTCAGGCGCAGCCCCGCGGGAAGGTGGAAGATCTGATACGAGACGAGGCTGTTCCAGGCGTCGGTCGGAGAGCGGATCAGCCAGTCGCCGAGCCACCCGCCCGGGTCCAGCGCCTCACCCACGAGGTCGCTGCCCAGCGCGCTGCCGAGATGGGCTACGTACACCGCGCCGATCAGGAGGAGCGGGACCGCCTGCGCGGCGGCCAGCCGGAGCGCGCCGCGGCGGTCGAGACGACCCGTCGCCGCGTCGTGGGCGAGGACCGCGCAGAGCGCCGCCACGGCGAGCGCGGCGCTGTAGTGGCACAGGACCGCGAGCGAGAGAAGGCCGGCGTAGCGGAAGAGCGTCGCGTCCCTCGGCTCGGCGCGGTAGCGAAGCAGCTGCAGGAGGGAGGCGCCGAGCAGCAGGACCACGAGCGTGTAGGGCCGCATGACCTGGGAAAGGGTGATCGCCTCGGGGTTCAGGGCGACCAGCGCCGCGGCGACGAGCCCCGTCACCGTCCCACGCGTCCCGGAGCCTCCCAGCTCCCGGCCCACGAGCCAGAACACCCAGATCGCGGCCGTGCCGAAGAGGAGGGGAGCCGCGCGCAGCCAGACGAAGTCCCACGTGAGGAAGCCCATCCCCCGCAGGAGCAGGTAGAAGGCCGGAGGGTGGGCGTTGGCCGTCACCTCGGCCCAGAACCGACCGAACGAGGGCTGGGTGAGCGTCGAGTAGTAGATGCCCTCGTCCGGGTTCAGCCAGTACTCCGAGATTCCGCGCGCCCGCAGCGCGAACCCGACGGCGAGCAGGAGCAGGGCGGCCGCCGGGCCGGGCCGGAGGCGGCCTGCGCGGGTCCCGTCGCCGTGAGTCGGGGGCCGCGACGGGTCCATGCCCTCGGAGGCGAGGTCCCTCACCGCACCTCGGTAGCGGCGGACCCGGCGACCTCCGGGCGCACGGTGCGCTCCAGGATGTCGGCCACGTCGTCGAGACGCGTCGCCTCGACCAGGAACTGGTACGCGAACAGCGATGGCCAGACCCGCGCGAGGACGGCTCCGATGGCGTCCAGCGCCCGGAGGAGCGGAGTGTCGCCCACCATGTCCACGATCGGCGGGCCGAAGCCCCGCACGCTCGTCACGCGGAAGCCCTCGCCCTCGAGCGTGCGGCAGAAGGAGCGGATCGTGAACAGCCTCGTGTGCGTGAGGTCCAGGATGCCCTTCTTGCCGTAGTTGAAGAAGCCGAGCAGGAGCATGAGCCGCACGAGCGCGTAGCCCACGTTGCCGGTGCTCGCCAGGAGCGTCGCCCCGCGCTTCATCGCGCCGCGCAGCTCCCGCAGGCTCCATTCCGGGCGTCGCAGGTGCTCGATCACGTCGAGGGCGAGGACGACGTCGGCTTCCCCGCCCAGGGCGGCGGCGACGTCGTCGCGGAAGGGGCGATCGAGGTCGGTCGCCAGGTAGGGAAAGGAGAAGCTGGCGTCGGGCCGCGACAGGTCCGTGGCCACGACCGCGACGCCCTTGCCATGGAGGGCACGGGACACGCCCCCGTGACCGGCGCCGAGCTCGAGCACCCGCGCGCCCGATGCCCAGTCGCGGCCGAGCACCTTCTGGTGGACCGTCGAGGGCGCCTGCTTGAAGACGTAGGCGCCGCTGTCGTACACGTCGAACTTCGGATGATGGACGAGGTGCACGCGGTTGGCCCGGGCGCGCAGCACCGTTCCGATGCAGTTGAGCGCGTAGGGAATGCTCTGGACGTGGCAGATCTCGTCGCCGTAGTAGGTGGGGATCGGCACCTCGACGATCCTCATCCGCTTGGCGAGCAGCTGGACGATGATCTCGGTATCGAAGTGGAAGTCGCTGGTGTTGTACTGGAACGGGATCTGCGCGAGCGCCGACACCCGGTAGGCCCGGTACCCGGAGTGGAACTCGCTCAGCCCGGTCCCCAGGAGCCGGTTCTCGATCGCGGTCAGGGCCTTGTTGCCCACGAACTTGTACAGGGGCATGCCGCCGCGTAGCGCGCCCCCCGGGGTCATCATGCGCGAGCCGAAGACCGCCGCGGTCGTCGGGTCCGCGAAGGGCGCCAGGAGCCTGGGCATGGCCTCGGGCGCGTACTGGCCGTCGCCGTGCAGGAGCACGACGACGTCGAAGCCCTGCTCGATCGCGTACCGGAACCCGAGCTTCTGGTTGCCGCCGTAGCCCTGGTTCACCGGGGTGGTGAAGACCTCGAGGTTCGGCATTCCCTCCGCGGAGCGGCGCGCGAGCTCGGTCGTGCGGTCGGCGCTCCTGTCGTCGATGACGTAGATGCTCGCCAGGTGCGGCAGGAGCTCGGCGGGGATGCGGGCGAGCGTCTCCCGGATGTGCGCCTCGGCGTTGTACGCCACGACGAAGACGGCCACGCGCAGCGAGCGTGCGACCTCCACCCCCCGGGCCCGCTCTTCCTCGGGGAGCGGAGCGCCCCTCTCGACCGCGGCAGTTCGGACGCTCATGGGAGCAAGATGCGACCCGGGCCCGGTCTGGCCAAGGAGGTTTCGGAGTCGTGACGGTCACGGGCCGCGGCCTCCCGACGTCCGGGTCACCACGGTCGGCGCCCCCGGGACATCTCCGGAGCGTCCGGCCGGGCCGGGCTTGTAACAATTGGCACTATCCGCTTCGTGAAAGGGTTTTCCTCATGCGTAGAAGTACCTATTCTCCCTCCGGGGTGGTCGGGATTCTCCCGACACACCGAGCCTCGTGCCGGGCGCACATTAGGTGTGCGGTTCGACCAGAACGGCCTGCCCGGGCCTGTCCCGGGCGAAAGGGAGGCAAGGATGAGAGCTCTGACACGGCAGGGAGTGCGAGCGACCCTGGCGGGCGTCTTGGTTTCAGGGGTGCTCGCCGGGTGCGTGGACGAGAAGATCGTATACCGGGATCGGGAGCTCTTCGAGGAGCCGCTCGCCGCGGCAGGCTCGTTCCTGGGCTACTCCGATCAGGACAGCAAGCTCACCGTCTGCGGCAACTGCCACGTCGAGAAGCAGGGCGACTGGGAGCAGACCGCGCACGCCGAGGCGTGGGTCACGCTGCAGGCCAGCGGTGGCGCCCAGGCGTTCTGCGAGGGGTGCCATACGGTCAACCAGCGCGGCAACACGGTCGAGGAGGCGGCGGGCTACGACGGCGCGGCCGAGGACCGGTACCACGACGTCCAGTGCGAATCGTGCCACGGGCCGGGCCTGGCGCACGTCACGAACCCGACGGACGCGACGGTGCCGCTTGCGCCGTTGCAGGTCGCGGCCGACCCGCTGCTGGGCTGCGCCGAGTGTCACAGCGGGGCCCACCACCCGTTCGTCAACGAGTGGAACGTCTCCCGGCACGGCGAGGGCGCGAATGCCCCGCAGTACCGGACCCGGGATGGCTGCAGCGCCTGCCACGGCGGCGAGGGTGCGCTCGCTGCGTGGGGCGTCAACACCGAGTACCTCGAGGAAGGCCAGGGCGAGTCGATCGGCATCACGTGCTCCGTGTGCCACGACCCGCACGGCAGCGCCGGGCACGAGGGCCAGCTCCGCTGGGCCGTCGACTCGCGCGACGTGGACCAGAACCTGTGCATGAAGTGCCACCAGCGCCGGGCCGTTCCGGACCCGGGGAGCTCGCGCGGCCCGCACTCGCCGCAGGGCCCGCTGCTGCTCGGGCAGGATGTGGGGTGGGAGCCCCCCAACTTCGTCTACTCCGACCAGCTCATCCGAGGCACGCACGGCAGCGAGGCGAACACCCGGCTGTGCGCGACCTGCCACGTGAACGCGTACGAGATCGAGGACGAGGCGGGCGAGTTCGTCTTCAGCGCGACCGGCCACCTCTTCAAGCCGATCCCGTGCGTGGACGAGCAGGGCGTCCCCACGGCGGACGACTCGTGCGGCATGACCACCGCCGAACGGACCTTCGCCTCGTGCACGACGGCCGGCTGCCACGGCAGCGAGGACGCGGCGCTGTCCGCGCTCCTGATCGCTCAGGCCCGCATCGCGAACCTGACCGCGGAGCTGGACGCGCTCGTCGAGGAGGTGCGGACGACGGCGCCGGATCAGTTCAACACCAGCGACGGGGTGTTCACGGTCGCCGAAGGCTCGAACTTCAACGTCGGCCTCGGAGAGATCGAGAGCTCGGCGGTGCACAACCCGTTCCTGACCGAGGCGCTCCTGACGGCGAGCATCCAAGCCATGATCGACACGTACGGGCTGGCCGCGCCGGCCAACCTCGATCGCAGGAACATCATGTGGGAGCTCAGCCTGGGCGGAAACTGAACGAACGGACCCCGAACGGTCCTTCCCCTCATCACGCGGCCGCTCGGTGGACAGCCGGGCGGCCGCGAGCCGCTGGTGGGGGGCGTGCGGAACCCTCCTCGGGCCCCGAGCCCCGAACCGGTGACCGAGCACACCGAGCCCCGAACCGGTGACCGAGCACACCGAGTCCCATGCCTGACAGAGCCTCGAGCCGACTGAGCCGCCTCGCGGACCGGGCCGGACGCCTGTCCCCTCCGGTCCTCGCCGTGATCGGGGTCCTTATCGCCGGTGGGGTGGCCGGGGGCGGGTACTACGCGTACCGGACGTACGAGTACGTCCAGTACGACAACGACTTCTGCATGTCGTGCCACCTGATGGCGGAGCCCTTCGAGCAGTTCGCGCGCAGCGCCCACCAGGGGCTCGGCTGCAAGGCCTGTCACCGCCCCAATCCGCTGGAGCGCGGGCAGATGGGCCTCACCGCGATCGTCGACGATCCCGAGGTGATCTCGGTGCACGCCGAGGTGCCCAACGAGACGTGCGCGGAGTGCCACATCGGGGGGGATCCGGCCGCGTGGCGGATCATCGCGAACTCCGCGGGGCACCGCGTGCACCTGGAGTCGGAGGAGCTCACCGGGCTGCAGTGCGTCGAGTGCCACTCGACCTCGATCCACGAGTTCGCGCCCACGGATCGGACCTGTGCCCAGTCGGCGTGTCACGAGGACAACGTCATGCGGTTGGGGGCCATGGGCGAGCTCACCGTGCACTGCGCGGCCTGCCACACCTTCGTCGCGCCGGCCGCGGAGCGGCCCGGCATCCTCGGCGACGAGCTGGACGCGGCGATGCTCCCCGACTTCGACGAGTGCCTGTCGTGCCACGTCATGCGCACGCTCGTCTCCATGCCGGATCCCGATCCCCACGAGGGGGGATGCGCGGCGTGTCACAACCCGCACGAGCAGACGGAGCCCGCGCAGGCGGTGGAGTCGTGCGCCTCGGCGGGCTGTCACGACGACGCGGCGGAGGTCTCGCCCTTCCATCGCGGCATCGAGGAGGCGGTTCTGACCGATTGCCTCTCCTGTCACCGGGCCCACGATTTCTCGCTCGACGGCGCCGACTGCGCCTCGTGCCACGAGGGCGCGGATCTGCGTGCCCCGGCAGAGGGGCTCTTCGACTTCGAGCACGGCGAGCACGAGAGCGTCGCCTGCGGCGATTGTCACGCGGAGGGAGAGGAGCACGGCCTGGCCTCCGTCACCGAGGTGCAGGACTGTCGGGCCTGCCACCACGCGCAGCCGGCCTCCACCCCGTGCGCGGACTGCCACCGGCTCTCCGAGCTGCCTCGCGACACCTACCGCGTGACCCGCGCGGTGACCTTCTCGGTGGGCGCCGGCGATCCGGCCCGCTCGCTGGCCTTCCCCCACGAGCCCCACGCGGGAGAAGCGTGCACGACCTGCCATACCGAGGGCCTCGCGCTCTCGCCCCCACCGGATCTCGACTGCCAGAGCTGCCACCAGGACCATCACACACCCGAAGCCGATTGCGCCTCGTGCCACGTGCCCGCCCCGGTCGGGGCCCACCCGCCGTCCGAGGCGCACGTGACCTGCTCGGGGTCCGGCTGTCACGAGGCCATCCCCTTCGAGGGCTTGCCCCGAACCAGGGCGCTCTGTCTCGCCTGCCACCAGGACCTCCGGGACCACGAGCCCGGGGGCCGCTGCGAGGACTGCCATCAGCTGCCGCCGCCGCGGGCGCCGGGCGCGCCCGAGACCCCCTACACGCGAGTCCCATGAACGCGAGACGATCCCTGATCGCGGTGTTCGCCCTCGCCGCCGCGGTGGCGTGCCGGGCGGACGACCAGCGCACCGACACGATGAACGCCGAAGGCGCGATGCAGGAGCGGCAGAACATGCCTCCCGAAGTCGTCGCGCAGCTCGACAGCGGAACGCAGGCCTTCCGGGTGCAGGACTACGGGGGAGCGCTCCGCCACTACGGGCGCGTGACGGAGCTGGCCCCCGAGGTCGGCGCCGGCTGGTTCGGGGTCTACATGGCCCACGACGCCCTCGGCAACGACGAGGAGGCGGCCGCGGCGCTGGAGCGGGCGCAAGCCATCGTGCCGGAGGCGACCCTGATCCACGAGGACGGGTCGGGCAGTTCCCCATGACCGCCGGGGTCCGCGGCGTCCTGGTCGCGCTGACGTGCCTTGCCGTGGCGGCATGCGGCCACGACTTCGAGCCCCCGGATCGCTCGGTGCGGGTGGAGCGGGCGGCGGAGCGCTACGGCGCTGCGATCTTCGACTCGTTGCGCTGGGAGGGAGACGCCGAGCGTGAGCTCGTGGGCAATACCGTGTACGTAGAGCGGTGCCGCCGGTGCCACGGGCAGCTCGGACGCGGAGACACCGACTACGTTCGAGAGCGCGGCCTGAGCGTCCCCTCGCTGGTGGGGGCCGATTGGCCCATGGCGGACCTGGACAGCCTGCGACGCAAGCTCTTCATCGGCCACGAGGACGGGATGCCGATCTTCGGGGAAGGGACCCTCACACCGCGGGAGATCGACGCCACGGCCTGGTACGTCCTGCTCATCCTTCGACCGGAGGTCTTGGGGGAAGGCTAGCCGCGGAGGCGTGGGGAAGTGCCCCACCGCTGCGGCGTGCCGGACCCGACAGACGCCACTACCTTGTGCGCCATACCGTATCGAAGCAGAGGGTCGCCCTCGATCTCACCTGTCCGTAGCATGCCGCGAAGCCGGTGGAGGGAGCGGAAGATGGCTGCGAGCGCCCGCCTGGGGCGGGCCTTCGTCTCGTTGGCGATCCTCGGGGCGGCCATGCCCGGCGCCCCGGGAACGGTCGCCGGACAGGGCGTGCGGGGGTGGGTCGGATCCACCGTGCAGATGGTCGAGCTGAGGCCGATCGAGCAGATCGCCGGGGGCTGCGTTACGGACGAGCCCTGCTATCGCGCGCTCGGCGAGGAGCAGTCGCTGGCCGCCACGCAGGACGTCTCGCTGACCGCTTGGGGCTTCGGCCTGCAGGGGATCTCGGGCACGGTCCTGCTCCGCAATCGGGCGCGCCTCGGCAGCGACCGGATCTGGCCGCGCACCGACGACCGGTTCGACGCGATCCTGGCGTACGCGCAGCTCGTCCGCGGAGGCTTCACGGTCCGGGCGGGTCGGCAGGAGGTGCGCTCGGGGCTGGGGTTCTCGTCGTTCGATGGGGGCCGGCTGCAGTGGCACGGCTCGAGCCGCGCCATCTCCGTCGAGGCATACGGTGGGCGAAGCCTGGCCCGGGGACTGCGCGAGCCGCTCCGCGAGGCGCTCCGCGGGATCGAGAGCTTCGTCCCGGAGCAGGGCGTGCTGCTCTTCGGGGGGTCGGCGCGCGGCCGGCTCCGTGGACTCTCGGTGACCGCGCGCTACCAGCGCGAGATCCTCGACGACCGGAGCGGCTTGGCCTCCGAGCGGGGCTCCCTGGATCTCAGCCTCCTGACGGCGAGGGGAAGGGTCCTCGGAGAGCTCGACTACGACTTCGGCGCGGAACGGCCCGGCAAGGCGAGGCTCACCTGGTCGAACGTCTTCGGGGACGGTCGCTGGCTGGTCGAGGCGACCGCGCTGCGCTACGTCCCCTACTTCTCCCTCTCCACGATCTGGGGCTTCTTCGAGCCCGTCGCCTACCACGGGGTGGAGGGACGCGTCGCGTGGTCTCCCTCGTCGGTGCTCGGCGTGTGGGCTTCCGGCGGCTGGAGGAAGTACGGGGACACGGGGACCACCGCGATTCTGCGTCCGCTGGAGGATCAGGGCCGCCGGGCGTCCGTCGGAGCCCGCTGGAGCCTCCGACCGGACGTGACGGCCGGCGCAGGGTACGATCTCGAGTGGGGCCCCGGGGGCTTCCTCAGCTCCTTCGACGCCTCGGTGCGCATGGCGGTTTCCGAGCGGCTGGCGGTCACGGGCAACGTGAGCAGCTTCCAGCAGATCGAGCAGTACCGGATCGGTGACGGGCGAGGCCTCGGAGCCGGGGTCTCGGCCGATGCGGAGTTCACGGATCGGATCACGCTCGGGGCGGGCGCGTCGCTCGTGCGGCACGACGGCGGCGGCGAGGGGCCCGCCGGAAGCCCGTGGAACCAGACGAGGGCATGGATGTCCGCCCGGGTGCTCGTGGGAGA
>JBFFWJ010000104.1:0-9219 GCA_041570315.1 Longimicrobiales bacterium
GAGCACGGCGTTGCCGCGCTTCGGCTCGTCCTTGCCGCGCGACAGCAGGATGCCATGGGGCACATGGCCGGCGAACCGCACGACGTTCCGCATGACCGCCAGCGAGAAGCTGCGCATGGCGCACGAGCTCGCCGAGCTCGGCGTCGACGTGATCGTGGCGGGCTTCGCCGCGAGCTCGGCGGAGGACGCCCACGCGATCCGCAGGATCGCCGGCGAGGTGTCGGGGCCGGTCATCGCGGCGCTCGCCCGCGCCCACCCCGGGGACGTGGAGCGCGCCGCCGAGGCCGTGGCGGACGCGAAGCGCCCGCGCATCCACGTGTTCATCGCGACGTCCGACATCCACCTGGAGCGCAAGCTCGGGCTCTCCCGGCAGGAGTGTCTCGAGCGGATCGAGGAGTCGGTGCGGCAGGCGAGAGGCTTCTGCGCCGACGTCGAGTTCAGCGCCGAGGACGCGCTGCGCACGGACCGGGACTTCCTGGCCCGCGCGGTGGAGACCGCGGTCGCCGCCGGCGCCACGACGATCAACATTCCGGATACGGTCGGCTTCGCGCTTCCGGCCGAGATCCGCGCCACCTTCCTCTCGCTCCGGGAGCGGGTCCCGGCGCTCGCGGGCTGCGTGCTGAGCGCGCACTGCCATGACGACCTCGGCCTGGCGGTCGCCAACTCGCTGGCCGCGATCGAGGCGGGCGCTCGGCAGGTCGAGTGCACGATCAACGGGATCGGCGAGCGGGCGGGCAACGCCGCGCTCGAGGAGATCGTCATGGCGTTGGCCGTGCGCCAGGACGGGATCGGCCACGAGACCGGGATCCGCACCGAGCGCCTCTACCGGACGAGCCGTCTCCTCACGTACCTGACCGGCATCGAGCCGCAGCCGAACAAGGCCGTCGTCGGGCGCAACGCGTTCGCGCACGAGGCGGGGATCCACCAGCACGGGGTGATCAACGACCCGCACACCTACGAGATCATGACACCCCAGATGGTCGGAGCACCCGGCACGGAGCTGGTGATGGGCAAGCACTCGGGCCGACACGGCCTCGAGGCTCGCTACCAGGCCCTGGGCTATGCGCTCACGCCCGAGGAGCTCGAGCGGGTCGCGGAGGCGTTCGCCGAGCTCGCGGAGCGAAAGAAGAGCGTTCTGGACGAGGACCTGCTCTCGATCCTCCACCACGGCGTGATGGAGGACGTCCCCGCGCGCTACCGGCTCAGCGACCTCCACGTGCGCTGCGGGGCCGACGTCTCCGAGGCGAGCGTGGTCGTGGAGAGCGACGGCCACCCCCCGTTGGCCTCGGAGGGCTCCGGGGACGGACCGATCGCCGCGGCCTTCGCGGCGATGGAGCGCGTCCTCGACTTCCGCGTCGTGCTCCGTGACCTGACGATCCGGTCGTCCACGCCCGGCGAGGATGCCCTCGGCGAGGTGTCGATCCACGCGGTGATCGACGGCCACACCTTCACGGGCCGTGGGGCGCATACGGACGTGGTGCGAGCCTCCGCCCAGGCCTATCTGCACGCGGTCAACAAGGCGGCCGCCGCGCGCGTGCTCGAGGAGCGCCACTTCGCGGCGACGGCGGACGCGTGGGGCGTCTGAGACGCCGGGTCTCGGCGGGTGGCTGACCTCTCCATCGTCGCCCTTCCGGGCGACGGCGTGGGCCCCGAGGTGACCGACGCGCTCGAGGAGGTCCTCACGGCCGTCGCGGCCCGGTACGGCCATCGGCTCGACGTGCGAAGGAGCGGGATCGGATGGGCGGCGACCCGGACGACCGGCACGCCCCTCCCCGAGGCGACGCTGGAGGCGTGCCGCGGCGCCGGCGCGGTCTTCCTCGGAGCCGTGGGGGACCCGGAGGCCGAAGGGCGGCCTCCCGAGGAACGGCCCGAGCACGGCCTGCTCCGCCTCCGCGCCGAGCTCGGCTGCTTCGCGAACCTGAGGCCGGCGCGGGTCGACGCGGCGCTGCTCTCCAGGTCCGCGTTGCGACCGGAGATCGCCGAGGGGTGCGACCTCGTGATCGTGCGGGAGCTTACCGGCGGGCTCTACTACGGGACGCCGCGCTTCTCCGACGGCCGTCGCGCGGTGAACACGCTCGTCTACGAGGACCGGGAGATCGAGCGGGTGGCGCGCGTCGCGTTCGACCTCGCCCGGCAGCGGCGCTCCCGTGTGACCTCGGTCGACAAGGCCAACGTCCTCGAGGTCTCGCAGCTCTGGCGCTCCGTCGTCGACCGGGTCGCGCGGGCGTACGACGACGTGGAGCTGTCCCACATGTTCGTCGACCGCGCCGCCATGGAGCTCGTGACGAACCCGCGCCAGTTCGACGTGATCCTCACCGGGAACCTCTTCGGCGACATCCTCAGCGACGAGGCCTCCGCGATGTGCGGGTCGCTGGGCCTCCTGTCCTCGGCGAGCGTGGGCGGCGCGACCGGCCTCTACGAGCCGGTGCACGGGTCCGCGCCGGACATCGCCGGACGCGGAATCGCGAACCCCGTCGGAGCCATGCGCTCGGGCGCGCTCATGCTCTCCCATGCCTTCGGGTTGCGCGCCGAGGCCGGGGCCGTCGAGGCGGCCGTGTCCGCCGTGCTCGACGCGGGGGTGAGGACGGCCGACATCGCCGGGCCCGGGGAGGAGTGGGTCGGCACGACCGCGTTCACCGCCGCGGTCGCGGAGGCGCTCCGTTGAGCCGCCCCCCCGCTCGTCGTCCGCGCACGCTCCTCGACAAGATCTGGGAGCGAGCCCTCGTGCGGGCCGGCGACGGGCGACCCGACCTCCTCTACGTCGATCTCCACCTCGTCCACGAGGTCACGTCACCGCAGGCCTTCGAGGGGTTGGCCCTGGCCGGCCGGACCGTGCGCCGGCCCGACCTCACGCTCGCCACGATCGACCACAACGTGCCCACGACCGACCGGTCGCTCCCGGTGCTGGATTCGCTCGCGGCCCGGCAGATGGAGGCGCTGCGGACCAACGCCGCCCGCTTCGGTATCCGCCTCCTGGACGTCGACGACCCACGGCAGGGCATCGTCCACGTGATCGGACCCGAGCTGGGGCTCACGCGCCCCGGCGCCGTGATCGTGTGCGGCGACAGCCACACTTCGACGCACGGCGCCTTCGGGGCGCTCGCCTTCGGGGTGGGCACCTCCGAGGTCGAGCACGTGCTCGCGACCCAGTGCGTTCCGCAACGGAAGCCCAGGTCCATGGAGATCCGGTTGGAGGGAGTCCGACCGGACGGCGTGGCGGCCAAGGATCTCGTCCTGGCGATCATCGGGCGGATCGGCGTGGGCGGCGCCACCGGACACGTGATCGAGTACTCGGGACCCGTCGTGCGCGCCCTCTCGATGGAGGAGCGGATGACCGTCTGCAACATGTCGATCGAGGCCGGGGCGCGGGCCGGGATGATCTCCCCGGACGACAAGACCTTCGCGTACCTGACGGGGCGGGAGCTCGGACCGGGCGAGGAGGAGCTCGAGGCCGAGGTCGCCTCGTGGAGGGGTCTCGCGACCGATGACGGCGCGAGCTTCGACCGCTCGATCTCCATCGACGTCAGCGCGCTCGAGCCGCAGGTCACGTGGGGCACGAACCCGGGCATGGTCGCGCCCATCTCGGGGATCGTGCCGTTCCCCGACGACGTCGGCGACGAGCAGGCGCGCGAGGCCGCCCGTCGCGCGCTCGCGTACATGGACCTCTCGCCGGGCGAGCCCCTGCGGGAGGTCGAGGTCGACCGCGTCTTCATCGGCTCCTGCACGAACGGCAGGCTCGAGGACCTGCGCGCGGCCGCGGCCGTCGTGCGCGGCCGTCGCGTGGCGGGGCGGGTGCGCGCCATGGTGGTCCCGGGCTCGAGCGCGGTGAAGAGACGCGCGGAGGCCGAGGGCCTGGACGAGGTCTTCCGGCAGGCCGGGTTCGAGTGGCGCGAGTCCGGCTGCTCGATGTGCCTCGGGATGAACCCCGACATCCTCGCTCCGGGCGAGCGCTGCGCGTCGACCTCCAACCGGAACTTCGAGGGCCGTCAGGGCCGGGGAGGGCGGACCCATCTCGTGAGCCCGGAGACGGCCGCCGCGACGGCGCTGGCGGGCCGCCTGTCCGATCCCCGCGGCTGGATGCGGGCGTGACGGCCGAGCCCTTCCGGCGCCACACCGGCCTGGTCGCGCCGCTGCCGCGGGCGGATGTCGACACCGACCAGATCATCCCGAAGCAGTTCCTCAAGCGGGTGGAGCGGACGGGGTACGGCGACTTCCTCTTCTGGGACTGGCGAACCCGGGAGGACGGGCGCCCCGATCCCGGCTTCGTCCTGAACCAGCCGGGCATGGAAGCGGCCTCGATCCTGGTGACCGGACCGAACTTCGGCTGCGGCTCGTCGCGCGTGCACGCCGCGTGGGCCCTTCGGGACTTCGGGTTCCGCGTGGTGCTCGCACCGGGCTTCGCCGACATCTTCCGTCAGAACGCCGACGCCAACGGGATCGCGGCCCTCGACCTGGGCCGGGACGAGGTCGAGGAGATCCTCGCGCGTGCCCGGGCCGGGGAGCTCCGCCTCACCGTCGATCTCGTGGAGGGGACGGTCAGCGAGGGCCCCACCGTGCTCGCCCGCTTCGTCCTCGACGACTTTCGCAGGACGTGTCTCGTCGAGGGCCTGGACCCCATCGCGCTCACGCTTCGGCACGAGACGGACATCGCCGCCTACGAGGCCGCGCGGTGGCCGGCCCGGACCCCGCCGGCCGGCCCGGTGGGGGGCGGGTAGGAGCGCCCCAGGGGTGGGGGGAATCGAGCCCATCGTCCGGTCGACGGAGCGCATGGTCCTGCGTGGCCTCGTCGAGTCCGACCTGGACGAGTACGCCAGGGTGCTGCACGTGAGCCGGGAGACGTGGACGCCGTGGACTCCCGCGGCCGACCAGAACGCCTCGCCCGTGGACCTCTTTCGGCGTGAGCTGGAACGGGCGCGGGCCGGGGCGAGGGCGGGTACCCACGTTCGGCTCGGGGCCTTCGAGCACGGCGGTCCGCTCGTCGGCGTCTTCGCCCTGAACGAGATCGTGCGCGGCGTCTTTCAGAGCGCGCACGCGAGCTGGCAGGTGAGCGGGGACCGCGTGGGGCGCGGCTTCGGCACGGAGGGGGTCCGGGCGCTGCTGGACATCGCCTTCGACGGCGCCCCCGGGGGCCTTTCCCTGCACCGCGTCCAAGCCAACATCATGCCCAGCAACGCCCCTTCGCTGCGCATCGCGGACAAGGTCGGCTTTCGTCGGGAGGGCGAGGCCCTGCGCTACCTGCGGATCGCGGGCCGGTGGCAGGACCACCTCATGTTCGCGATCACGAGCGAGGAGTGGCCGGTCCCGGCGTAGCCGCTCCGTGCGCGGCTTGCCGCGGCCGAGGGCGCGGCGCGATCCTTCCGGGTCCCTGGCCGCGACCGGCCGCAACCGCTTCCCGGACCCTTCCCTGGCGCCCGCACCATGACCAAAGCCCCGCTTCTCGCCCTGCTCGCCACGCTGCTCGTCGCGGTCCCCGCGGTGGATGCCCAAGGCGTCCACGCGGAGCGGGCGCGCCGGGTCCTCTCGAACACTCCTCTCATCGACGGGCACAACGACCTGCCTTGGGCGATCCGCGAGAGCGAGCTCGCGCCCCACGACGTCGAGGCCCAGGGGCACGACCTCCGGAGCCGGACGCCCTTCCAGACCGACCTCGCGCGCCTCCGAGCGGGCATGGTGGGCGCCCAGTTCTGGTCGGTCTACATCCCGTTCGAGGCGATCGAGGAGGGCGCGGCCAAGGTTCAGCTCGAGCAGATCGACATCGCGCTCCAGGTCATCGAGCGCTATCCCGAGGCCCTCGAGCTCGTGCTCGACGCCTCCGGGATCGAGCGCGCCTTCGGCGAGGGGAAGATCGCGTCGCTGCTCGGCATGGAGGGCGGCCACGCGATCGAGAACTCGCTGGGCGCGCTGCGGGCCTTCCACGCCATGGGGGTCCGGTACATGACGCTCACGCACAACGGGACGCTCGACTGGGCCGATGCCTGCTGCGACGAGCCTCGCCACGGGGGGCTGACGGAGTTCGGCAGGGAGGTCGTGCGGGAGATGAACCGCATGGGGATGCTCGTCGACATCGCGCACACCTCCCCCGAGACGATGAACGACGTGCTCGACGTGGCCGAGGCCCCGGTGATCTGGTCTCACGCGGGCGCGCGCGGGGTGCTCGACCACCCCCGCAACGTCCCGGACCAGGTGCTGCGTCGGCTTCCGGAGAACGGCGGCGTCGTCATGGTGGTCTTCTATCCGCCCTTCCTGACCGCGGCCGAGCGGGCCACGATCGGCGACGTCGCCGATCACATCGAGCACATCGTCGACGTGGCGGGCGTGGACCACGTGGGCATCGGGTCCGACTTCGACGGGATCGGCACGACGCCGGAGGGGCTCGAGGACGTGGGAGACTTCCCGGCGCTCTTCGAGGAGCTGTCCCGCCGAGGCTGGAGCGAAGAGGATCTCGCCAAGCTCGCGGGTGAGAACGTCCTGCGGGCGATGCGCGAGGCGGAGGCGGTCTCCCGCCGTCTGCAGCGCGAGCGGCCTCCGTCGACGCGGACGATCGGACAGCTCGACGGCGCCGTCGGCGACGGCCGATGACGGCGCTGCCGCGTCCGGGGACCGGCGAGCACGCCGAGTTCTATGCCCGCTACGTCGACCTGGTCCCGGACGGCGACGTCCTGGAGACGCTGAGACGGCAGCTCGGGGATACCCTGAGGCTCCTGCAGTCGGTGCCGGAGTCCGGCGAAACCTACCGGTACGCGGAGGGCAAGTGGAGCCTGAGGGAGGTCGTCGGGCACCTCGTGGACGCCGAGTGGGTCTTCGCCTTTCGGGCGTTGGCGATGGCCCGCTCCGACGGGGTCGACCTCCCCGAGATGGATCAGGAGGCGTGGGCTGCCGGGTCGGGGGCCGACCGCCGCCCGCTCGCGGATCTCGGTCAGGAGTGGGCGGCGCTGAGGCGGGCCAACCTCCACATGTTCGCCTCCATGGACGAGGCGACCGGGGCCCGGCGGGGTCGGGCGAGCGGGTTCGAGTTCACGGTGCGGAGCTTCCCCTGGATCATCGCCGGCCACGAGCTCTGGCACCGGCGGCTGATCGAGCGCGACTACCTCGTAGGGGCCGGAGGAGGGCCGGGCGCGTGAACGGCCAGGCTCGGGCCGAAGCGGCCGGCCGGGCGGACGCGCGGACGCGCGTGCGCCGGCGGGACCGCGCCAAGACCGACGCATGGGTGCGGCGCTTTCTCCTGGAGGCGCCCTTCGGGTTCCTCGCCACCGTCGGCGAGGAGGGGCAGCCGTATCTCAACTCGAACCTCTTCGTGTACGACGCCGACCGGCACTGCATCTACCTGCACACCCACCGGACGGGCCGCACGAGGGACAACGTGGACGGGGGAGAGCGGGTGGCCTTCAGCGCGGCCGCCATGGGGAGGCTGCTCCCGGCCCCGGAGGCGCTCGAGTTCAGCGTCGAGTACGCCGGCGTCGTCGCCTTCGGGCGAGGCCGCGTGGTGCGGGACCCCCTCGAGGCCAAGGCTGCGCTTCAGCTGCTCCTCGACAAGTACGCCCCCCATCTGCGCGCCGGCCGCGATTACCGGCCGACCACCGACGACGAGCTCGCGCGCACGGCGGTGTACCGCGTCGACATCGAGACGTGGAGCGGCAAGCAGAAGGAGGTCGAGGAAGGCTTCCCGGGCGCCTTCGACCTCCCGCCGTTTCCCGTGCCCTTTCCGGAGCGAGGTGCCGCCGGCTGAGGGACCCGTCGACTCAGGGACCCGTCGGCTCAGGGCCGGTCCGCGCCGGCTCCGGCGTGCTTGGCGGCCAGCGCCTCGAGCCCCGCGTCGATCTCGGAGCGCGGGACCCACCGGCCGCGCACCATCACCCCGACGCGGTCGGTGAGGTTGTCCAGGTCGTCGAGCGGGTTGGACCCCAGCAGAACGAGGTCGGCCCTCTGGCCCGGGGCGACCGTCCCGAAGTCGTCGTCGATGCCGAGGTGCTCCCGCACGTAGCGCCCGACGCTCGCGGTCCCGCTGCGCAGGATCTCGTAGTTCGACATCCCGGCCTCCGACATCACGTCGAGCTCGCGGTGGAGCGCGAAGCCCGGAACGTTGAACATCTGCGGCGAGTCGGTGCCCATCAGGATGCCGGCTCCGGCGTCCGAGAGCTCCTTGAGGATCCGCTTCCTGAGATCCAGGAAGGCGGCGACGGCTTCGGGAGAGCCCCTCGGGCCCGGCGCCGCTTGACGGCCCCACGCCTCGCGCTGCGCTCGGGAGACGTAGCGCATCTCGGGCTGGGAGAGGAACGGCTCGGCGCTCTCGGCTCCGTACAGGTTCTGCCACAGGTACATGGTCGGCACGACGTACACGTCCCGCTCCACCGTCGACCGGACGATCCGGGCCATCCGATCCTCGTCCACCCCGTCGACCAGCCCCTCCAGGCTGATCGAGCCGGCGTTGATCTGCGACACCACGTCGTCGCCCGCCACCGCCTGCACGTACCCGTCCAGGTGGTCGACCGTCGACATGCCCGTCTCGATGGCGTGCACGAGCCCGACGTCGGCCGGGACGTGCCCGGCGAAGCGGAGCCCCACCTCGGCGGCGACGTCGACCATCCGGTCCCACGTCTCGAGCGAGACGCCCGGATGGATCTTCTGGAGATCGTACCCGGCCCGCGCGTGCGCCCGCAGGAGCCGCTCGGCGTCGGCGGGCGTCGGGGCCGAGGTCCCGTTGATCGAGGGGGCGCCCACGTAGAAGGCGGGCCCCCGCACCTCTCCGGTCTCGATCTCGTCGGCGAGCGGGATCTGATAGGCGGAGCCGAGCATGCCGCGGATCGTGGTGATGCCGTTGGCGACGTAGAGGAAGAGGATGTCCTCCACCTGGTCACGAGGCGGGTCGTCGCCCGGCGGCACGTGGGCGTGCATCTCGGCGAGCCCCGGCATGAGGTACCGTCCCGAGCCGTCGATCAGCGTGGCGCCGTCGCCGACCCGGATCCGATCCGCCGGGCCGACCTCGAGGATCGCCCCGTCGACGATCACGACCGTCTGATCCTCGAGGACGGTCTCGCGATCCATGGGGATCACGTCGACGTTCGTGAAGGCGATCGTGCCCGGAGCCGCCGGGGCGCCGCCGCAGGCCGCCAGCGCCAGCCCTGCCAGGGCGCACGGGATCCTGCTTCTCGCCGGGCCCTTCTCCCTCGCTCGCCGTACGGTCATGATTCGCTCCCCTTGTCCGGGATTCGAGATCCGCTC